>CAYPWI010000166.1:0-5620 GCA_964414395.1 uncultured Ruminococcus sp. | reverse complement strand
GTACAGCGCAATTTTTCTGCTTTGATTTCGCCTATAGTACATAAATCTTTATTTATCATATTCTTCTGTATATCACAAATACAAAAATATCAACAGTCTCTGTAATTTTTTTTCAATATTCATATACTAGATATAGAATATTGAAAGGCGGTGCCGTTATGAGCGGGTTGGCAAGTGAGATAGGAAAGAGAATATGGAACTACAGAACACAGCAAAATCTCAGTCAAGAGGAGCTTGCCGAGAAATGCAGCCTTCACCCGACCTACATCGGACAAGTTGAACGCGGCGAGAAGAACGCCACAATAGAGAGTATAAGCAAGATCGCTGCCGGGCTGAACGTTCCTTTGAGTACACTTTTCGAGAACATAGAGGGCGCTTCATCGGCTGAAAGAAGCTGCGCAAGTGAGGCGTATGACCTGATTCAGGGGCTTCCGGTCGGTTCACAGGAAAAGATAATAAGCATTTTAAAATCAATTCTTGAATTGTGATAAAACTATCCCGATCGTTCACAACGACCGAGATAGTTTTATTGGATTGCGTCAAGTCCTGTTTTAAAGGCGCTCTTGAATTTTTGCATACTCTTCATCGCTATATTCATAGCCTTGGCTGATCTTTCGCCCTCCTTGACCTGAGCGGAAAGCTTTTTCTTCTCATCACCGGTTGCGGAATCTGCGCTGAGTTTCAGATCGACAAGACTTTTTTCCAGATCGGCGATGCTATTGACATATTGCTCATAAATGCTGTTGGAATACGCTATGTCATGTTCGTCATTCAAAAATATCTCCTTGACTGCCGTCATGAGCTTTGCTGATTGTAGGATCGTCTCTTTTTCGCCGTGGATACCCACCGCGCCTGCGATACTTCCCGCGCCCGCTCCGACGCCAAGTCCGAGAAGTGTTCCTCCGCCGACTATAACAGCCGTGCCGCCTGCCATTCCGAGACCGCCAGCCGCGATAGCTCCGCCGCCGAGATACGCGAGGCACGCGCTGGTGAGCGCCGCTCCGGTAAGTCCCGCGAAACTTGAACCTACCAATGCCCTCGCAATTTTGGGCGCGAATGTGCCAGCGGTAACTGCAAAAGCAAGGGCAGTCACTAAAGTGATCCCTGCTGCTTCCACGACTTTTTTCTTGAATTCGGTAAGTTTGCGCTTGCTTTTATTGAAGCACTTTCTGAGCCTTGCTATATACCCCTTGGGGCAGATTTCCTCGCTGAAAAAAGTTCCCAAAAATTTATCACCCTTGGCTGATGTTTTCAGCTTTTTATATTTTTCGCTCGGGACATACGTTCCGTATTTATCCTTTTTGAGACTGAGCGAAAAATACGGCTCGAACAACATGGCTTCAAGCAGCATCGACCTGAACCACGTTCCCTTGGGATCGTTCTCCGAGACCTTTTTCAAAAGTTCCTCGGCGCTGTATTTGTGGAGCTTCGCACCCTTTATCCCGAGGAACTCCGAGAATCCGTCCGACATATTCTTCCACCATTCGTCCAACCACCTGCGCTTTAGTTCCGCGCTCTGCTTCGACTTCGGGTGAATTATATCGTTTTCGGTCTTGAGATATTCGAGATTATAAAGGATCTCGGTCTGTTCCAAGGTCAATCCGAATTTTTCAATATCCACGTCGTTCTCCATTCTTCCATAGATCCTGTTGTCTGTTTGAGTGAATGTGCTGCGCCGAATGGTCTCGTACATCTCTTTGATCTTCCGAACATTGCGGCGTTTCAGACAGTTTATCATCTCCGTACCAAGTGCCACGGCGAAGCGTCCTACGCCGACATAATTTACCGCCACGAAATACTTCTTCGTGACTATTGCCGCGGTGACATCAACAGTCATAAACACTCCCGAGGCAATGGTGATCATTCTGTCAAGAGACGGATCATGCGCCGGCTTGATCTTATTCCGATCCAAATGAAGGATATCGTCGAATGACTTGGACTTAGTCGTTTTCAGCTCGGCGGCAAGTCTGCGTATGAAGTAAAATGCTCTCACTATGCACCCGTTCGCCACGACGGGTATCGCCTGACGGAGAACTTCTTCGGCAACGCCGAGTTCTCCACGCAGATCAAGCTTGATCACGCTGTCCGGGATGATTTTTCCCCGCGCGTCGCGTTTTGCAAACATCGTCCCGTTGAAAAGCCTTCCTATGAACACGGTCAAAGAATCATCGCCGACCTTTGCGTTCTTAAAAACGGGAAGCGCAGACATCTCCTTTGCCAGTGACAGTATAGCTCCCGGTATTCCCGTGCCGCCGCTGAGCGGCGCGGTGCTGCTCGAACCCGCCATATCGCTTACAAGGTGAAAGAACCACACGATCGTTCCCTTGAATATCTTGTCGGGAATGTCTTTTCCGATAAAAACGCGGCCTTTTTGCGGAACATCAACTATCTTGAAAACGCCATGAGGATCGACCCCGTAGGACTTTTCCGTGAACTGTGTAAGCAGCGAAAACACAAGTCCGACTATAGTGGGGTGATGCGCGAAGTCACGCAAATGATGCCGCAAGCCTCCGCCGAAGTCGGGAGTATTCCTGTCACTCGGGATAGGGAATTTCTCTTCCAGAAAAGCAACGCACGATCGGAGATCGTCCTTTTTGCAGCCCAACGCACCCGCGGTCTTTTGAACGAATTTCTCCGCTGCGGAGCTTGTGATCTTTCTGCCTCTCGCCAAGTCGAAGCTATCGACCCACATAACGTCCAGCATTCCGCACAATACTCCCGAAGCCGCTGCGACAAGGCAGTCGATAACATCAGCCTTGCTTGACAGCATATCCAACCTCTCGTTCAGATCGTGTATGATCTTATCCAAGTTATGCCCGCCCTCGGGAATGATCTCTATCGTCATATTTTCGTTCATATCGTGTCTCCGACTATTATTGATATTATATACTTAAAACGCAAATATCCTCGGCCAAACAGTCGGGGATACATTATGGAAATATAATAAGTTGTACACCATTGTAATATGATCAAGATGAATCCCTTGTTGTATAAAAAGTAATAATATTACACAAGACATAATTCTGCGCTTGAATTATTAACGCAAGTATCTATTGCATTCACAATTTCTTTAATAAATTCTATAACGGAAACAACGTCTTCTTTTAAAATATCTTGCTGTATTGGATCAGGGGCAAATGAACAATCACCTTGGTGCACGATTTGATTTCGCCTTAACACTATATTTTTTAGCTTAATTTTTAAATCCGTTTCAGTAATAGGAGTTTTCATTAACCTACGGATTGCTTGCCATTTGTGAGGCTCATCCCATATAAACGAAAGTGCATCGGCGATTTTATCCGGATCTTGAAATGCCAAAAAACCATGTTGTTTAATTATTTCCTGCTCAATTTCAAATTCGGGATACTCAGAAGATTTTATCATTAAGCTCGCTGATAGGGTAATTTTAAACATATTAAATTTTGAGGTTTTGGCTCGCTTTCCAAGAAATTCGTCAATCATCCCTAACCTGACAATATCATGAATATATTTATCTAATGCTGAAACTGCTAAAACAAATTGCCATCTTAACAAATCGGAAGCGCCTAAATATATTTTATTAGACACTAAATAATCATATAATCCCATTGTAGCATTACACTGATTTATTAAATCCGCAAATACTAAAATGCAACTATTCATTGGTAGACTCCACTATTCTGTTAGCAAGTTTCAAAAAAATATCATATATTTCGTTTCTTTTAGCAGTTGTATTTTCAAACGATGCTCCACCCGGTAAGTCTTTATCCTCAAGCAAGTATACCGGTATTCTCAAATTGTTTGACTTTTGCAGCATTGCACCAAAATCCGGGATCTCAGCAAGGTGAAAACTTCCCTCATTGAAACTAACCATATCACATTCTTTTAGCCTATTTACAAAATCTGTATCAATAAATGAGGAGATCTCATCTATCATTGTGTTATATGATGCCGTAGGCTTCTTATTGCGTCTATTAAAACGCTGACATATTTCCCCTAAAAATTTCATCTTTGCATCAGGAAGAGGATATGACGCATCATGTAATATAGGGCGGTTTTTTTCTGCCCAATTTTTCCAACGTGGAAGAACTTTAAGCAGCGTTTTTAAAGCCATCAAAGAAAACGGATCTGGATTTGTGGGCACAATAAACATATCAGATATACTAAACGCTATCTGATTAATTGCACTTAATCCAGGGTTTACATCAATGAAAACATAATCAACATCATTTTTATCAGCGCATAACTCAATCAAACGATACAATGCGCCTGGCAAATTCTGGAGGGCTGTCATCGAGTTGTTGTTGTTCATTGCTAAGCTCAATGAGGGTTCATATTCTGATAGATCCATATGCCCTGGCAGCAAAAACAAATTGGGATTTTGGGGAGATTGATAACATTCTATTGCGCTTATCGGCTCTGGTCTGCTCTCAAATGCAACCCTCAGTCCGTCTTTAACATTCATCTTTTGCGTCCTATCATTCAAATAATAATCATCAAAATCATCGCCTAGGATCATTGCAGTAAGATTACATTGAGGATCGCAATCCGCAAATAAAACCTTTTTGCCAATTTTAGTGAGCATCCATCCTATATTGAAAGTTGTGAGGGTTTTGCTTACCCCACCCTTGTGATTGAACAATATTATTGTTTTGGCACGCATTTTTTACACCTCGTAATTCATGAATATGTAATTTTATAGTATTATAACATATTATTTTAAGGATTTCAATAGTTTTTCGAGTATTTAGACAAAATAATACTTTCGAGTTATAAAATCATTTAAACATATCATCAATATTCTCTTTTGTTATCATCCCGAGATCTTTAGGAGCCTCTAATTCAAAATACGTTGTTTTATGTTTAGCGTTTTCATTCTCAGTTAAAGCGTATTCTTTTAAAGATTTCGCCAAATCAGTAAAAACATAATATGTCTTATTTTCTACAATTTGATGAATCAAACCATATTTTTTCAATGCAAAAATCATCATGTTGTATTCAAAATGCTCATTATCCTTATGCTCACTGATGAATTCTAACTCGCTGACCGTACAGTTAATAAGGATCTGACGCAGCTTAAAGAAAAGATCACTGTCAATAAGTTCAAGCAAAAACGACCGTGTCAGAGTGGAATAATAGTCAACCTTTATCTCATCATCGAGCTTGTCGATCGTTTCTAATAGCTGCATAACAAATTTTTTGTATTTTTTATTGTCTTTGCTGAATTGGCTTGACATTTTGATCTGTTCATCAAAATTTTTAAATGTTCCAAGCAAAAATCTCTGCATCTTATTCCAGAAAATTACAGTTGGCGCGTGGAATAACATATCCTTGAAATTCTTAATTGATGATAACCCAGTAAAAACATCGCCTGAATACAATGCTTGTACAAGATTCCATATCGCATAGCCGGAAAAGTTGCGGATATCTTCGTTTTGAATAATGGCTAAAAAGTTTTCGCTTATCTGATCAAGTTCTTTCATTGTCCTTCCCCTTATCGTTCAACTTCTACTTTCTTAATTATACCATATTTTGCTATTGATTTCAACCTTATCACTAAGAAATACCAACAAAACCTATTCCTTTTTTTAAGTTTCCCCAAAATTTACGAACGAAAATGGACAAGGTGGCGTAATAGAAC
>CAYPWI010000165.1:0-5635 GCA_964414395.1 uncultured Ruminococcus sp. | reverse complement strand
GAACGTGGTTCATTGCAGACATTTGACTGTGTAGTTGCTAATCCTCCGTTTTCCTTGAAAAACTGGGGTGCTGAGCAATTCAGCAGCGACATTTACGGACGTAACATCTGGGGCTGTCCGACCGATTCCAACGGAGATTTTGCCTGGCTGCAGCATATGGTGAAATCCATGAATCCGAAAACCGGCAGATGTGCTGTTGTCCTCCCGCAAGGGGTTCTTTTCAGAAGCGGTAAAGAGGGTGAAATCAGAAAACAGCTTGTAGAGTCCGATGAGCTTGAGGCTGTTATCGCAATGGCAAGCGGTGTATTCTATTCCACCGGGGTTTCGGCGTGCGTTCTTTTCTTGAATAACAATAAGGAAGTTACACACAGGGGGCGTATATGTATGATTGACGGATCCGGAATATATACGCCGCAAAGGGCTCAGAATATCATGACTGAGGCCGATATTCGGACTGTTTTTGATTACTATGCGTCCTATAAAGATGTGATCGAAAAAGTCAAGATTGTTACGATAGCCGATGTAAGGGAAAAGGGCTATTCTCTGGCGATAAACAACTACATCGAAAAGAGAGAACAGGAAACGGTTCCTCCGGAAGAAATACGTCGGCAGTATCTTGCAGCATATGATGAGATGATCGAAGCGGAAACTCGTATGAGGGAACTGCTTCTCAAGGGAGGCTATATCAGTGAGTAAACGAATTTCAATTGAAGAATTGCAGTCATACCTTTGGAATTCCGCTGTGTTACTCAGAACAAATATTGATGCGGGTGCTTATAAGCAGTATATATTCCCACTGCTATTCTTTAAGCGTATTTGCGATGTTTATGATGAAGAAACCGTTGTAGCAATTGAGGAATACGGCGATGATGCAACGGAATTCAACGAGGATGAAATACATACGTTTATTGTGCCTAAAGGGTATCATTGGAATGATGTTCGTGCTGTCTCGGAGAATGTAGGTGTGGCTATTGTCGAGGCGTTTCGCAAGGTAGAAAATGCCAATTCCGATAAGCTGCAAGGCATCTTTGGTGACGGAGCGTGGACTAATAAAAACCGTCTTCCCGACAGACTTTTAAAAGACTTGTTAGAGCATTTCAGCACCAAAACGCTGTCTATTGCAAATTGTCCGGAAGATGAACTCGGCCAGGGCTATGAATACCTTATCAAGAAATTCGCGGACGACAGCGGGCATACGGCACAGGAATTCTATACAAACCGCACCGTTGTGCATCTTATGACTGAGATGCTGCAGCCCGAATCCGGCGAGTCCATTTATGATCCGACCTGCGGAAGTGCCGGAATGCTTATCTCCGCTATTGCGTATTTGAAATCCAAGGGAAAAGAGTGGCGTAATGTTGCGGTTTATGGTCAGGAGATCAATGCTTTGACTTCCGCCATAGGTAGGATGAATTTGTTTTTACATGGTGTTAAGGATTTCAATATAGTAAACGGCGATACGCTTGCCAATCCCGCCTTTATTGAGCATGGGAAACTACAGCAGTTTGACCTGGTCTTGGCGAATCCACCCTATTCAATTAGTCAGTGGGACAGAGCAGCATTTGAAAGCGATAAGTACGGACGTAATTTTTTAGGTGTTCCTCCTCAGGGACGTGCTGATTACGCTTTTCTTCAACATATTATTGCCAGCCTTAAGGAGGATACCGGAAGATGTGCTATTCTATTTCCGCATGGCGTTCTTTTTCGTAACGAAGAAAACGCAATGCGTGAAAATCTGGTTCGCAGCGACAGGGTTGAGTGTGTCATAGGGCTAGGTCCGAATCTATTCTATAATTCTCCGATGGAGGCTTGTATTATGATTTGTCGTATGAATAAGAAACCTGAGCGGCGTGGGCAAATTCTCTTTATAAACGCTATAAACGAGGTTGAGCGCAAAAACGCTCAAAGCTATCTTGAGGATCGCCATATCAGGCGAATTGCGGAAGCCTACAAAATTTACTGTAATGACAGCGATTTCGCAAGGGTCGCTACTATTCAGAATATTGCGGATAACAATTTTTCCCTCAGCATTCCGCTTTATGTCAAATCGGAATCAAGCGTAGAGGAAACAGACGATCGAACTGTGCAGGAACACTACGACAGTTGGAGAGCGGCATCTGAGCTGATGAAGCTTAACTACGAGAAGCTGAATTCCATGCTTGGAAAGGAGACCGCAAAATGAGTAAAGTAAAATTGGGCGATGTTGCTATCGAGCATAAGGAAACCTGTAAGGGAAGCAAAGATGGATACCCTGTCGTCGGCCTTGAACACCTTATTTCGGAGGAAATAACTCTCACAATATGGGACGAGGGCAGCGATAATACCTTTACAAAGATGTTTCGCAAAGGAAATATTCTGTTCGGCCGGCGTAGGGCGTATCTCAAAAAAGCCGCAGTTGCACCTTTTGACGGTATTTGTTCAGGTGATATAACTGTCATTGAAGCAATACCGGAGAGAATCTTTCCGGGACTTTTGCCGTTTATCATTCAAAATGACGCTTTGTTTGATTTTGCGGTCGGCAAATCGGCAGGATCGCTTTCACCTCGTGTGAAGTGGGAGCATTTGAAGAACTATGAATTCGAGCTGCCTGATATGGATAAGCAAAAAGAGCTTGCTGAGCTTTTGTGGGCTATGGATGCAACCAAGAAATCCTATCAGAAAACGATTACAGCAACGGATGAGTTGGTGAAATCAAAATTTGCTGCTCTGATTTCCTTAAATCGTCTTTTGAACAGCACATTTTATAGTAAAATGTATAAGAAGTTGACCGACAGGACGGTGTAATATTAGGAGTTCGCTTAGAAAATTAGACTACATAATATTATTGCTAGGGTTATTTTTCTTTGCTTGAAATCCTTTTGATTTTGCTTCAAGACATGGTACATTAGCGGAATATCAAGTCAGAATTTGAGTGAGTGTAAACAAAGAAAAGCAGTGGAAAACTCTTGACAAAATCCAATTTATCGGCTATAATATAATTACAATAAATTTTAGCCGAAAAGAGGGTTTCTTATGGATTATATAAGCCGTCACATGGAAAGCAAGATCATGGAACTCAGCAAGTCATATTCCGCGATATTGCTGACAGGTCCACGACAGGCGGGCAAGACTACCATGCTGCGCTCACTTGCGGAAAAGGAGAGCATAGGTCGCGAATATGTTTCGCTTGACGATCTGAACACCCGCGACATGGCGAAGAATGATCCCGAGCTGTTTCTTCAGCTTCACAAGCCGCCCGTACTGATCGACGAAGTACAGTACGCGCCGGAGCTGTTCACTTATATTAAAATCTTTGTTGACGAGCATCACGAGCCGGGGGCATTCTGGCTTACGGGTTCGCAGATTTTTCGGCTTATGCAGGGTGTTCAGGAGTCATTGGCGGGGCGTGTCGCACTGCTTCATATGTCTCCGCTTTCGCAAAGGGAGATCATCGGAGCGCCGTGTGTGCCGTTCTCCACGGACCTCAATAAGTTGATGCAAGAGAGCAAAAGTATTCAGCCCGTGACAACGCCCGATATGTTCAAACGCATCTGGACGGGCTCTATGCCCGGGATCATCAGCGGACAGTTCACCGACAGGAATATTTATTACTCGTCGTATCTTTCGACCTACATCGAGCGCGATGTCCGCGATATTTCCGGGAGCGTTGACGCACTGAAATTCAATCACTTTGTGACGGCAGTCGCGGCGAGAACTTCCCAGTTACTGAATTACAAGGCGTTAGCTGACGACTCGGATATTGACGAGATCACCGCCAAATCGTGGGTAAATATCCTTGAAACGCTCGGGATAATTTTTCTTCTTCATCCATACTCCAATAATGTTCTGAAACGCGTCATCAAGACCCCGAAAGTGTATTTTTATGATACGGGACTGGTCTGCTATCTGACGAAATGGTCGTCACCGGAGGTCGCGGAGAGCGGAGCGATGAACGGTGCGCTGCTCGAGAATTTTGCCGTGTCCGAGATATTGAAAGGCTATCAGAACGCTGGTCTGGAGCCGTATATTTACTTCTATCGCGACCGCGACACGAAAGAAATTGACGTTATCATGGAAGGCGACGGGCAGCTCTTCCCTCTTGAAATCAAGAAGACCGCCACGCCAGATAAGCGTATCGTCAAGACTTTTGGGGTCATCAACAAAGCGCCGCTCAAGATCGGAACGGGGGCGGTGCTTTGCATGGCGGATAAGCTCGGAGCGTTTGATAGAGATAATCTGATCGTGCCGATATGGATGATATAAATAATAGCGGTATCTGCAAATAAACTGATACCGCTAATTTAATGAAATTTGGGTAATTAGAACAAAAAGGCTTGAAATTCTTTTGAAAATATGTTAAAATATACTATATAGGTTTAAAGCAGATCGTGTGATATTAACGGAGGTAAAAACATGGCTATACCAAAATTCGAGAAAGAGTACATCATCGAAGCCCTAAAGTATATCGATGAGCATGGAGTCCCTTTTCATAACCAAAGCACGAAATACGAACTCGTGACCGAGGAAGGGAAGCGTTATCCTCCGAAGTATGTGGTGGCAGTAGCTGACCATTTGGCAAACGGTACGGATATTTCAACGGAGGGCTTTAATGCTGTCGAGGCAAAAAGCTTCCTGGAAAGTCAGGAGTTTACCATAGAAACAAAGCAGCAGGAAAAATTTGAGCTGTCTATTTCTGCGGAGCATGTCGAGTCCACCGATGAGCGTTTCAACATAGATAATCTTGAACTTGGTGACAATTATAAACCGTTAGATGTGTATTTCAAAAAAGCGAATGGAACGGTTGTAAGGCGTAATTATTACAAGGGTGAAAGAAGAAACTCCAATCAGACGCTGCCAAAGTTATCGTTTCAGATTTTTGAAGAACAAATAACGGCAATGTCTGTTGAAGAAAAAGAAAGTTTTCCTATTTGCAAATATAATCCATCCGGTAATCTTGAATGCGGGATATTTTCCAGCGAGGCAGATTTGAAAAAGGCGCGTAATAGCAATTCATATGAGTTTCTTACTTACAGATATGGTAACGGCAGACAGTTCGTTATCTATTGCTGGAACATCTTCTCTACGATCATTTTCGTCCGGGAATGTTTGAGGCGTTTCGGTGAGCCGGGAGATGAGTTCATTCTCACTTATCGCGAAAAGGACGAGAAGGAAACGAAGGCTGCGGAGACCGAAGCTGCTGCGCAGGAAGAACTCGTTCAGCAGTTCAAAGGATACAGAAATCCTTACTCTTCCTTGCTGATAGCGTCCAAGAACCTGATCTTCAGAGGCGCACCCGGAACCGGCAAATCCTATCTTGCTAAGGAGATTGCTACGGATATAATCAGCAACGGGTATTTAGACGATTACACCATGCTTACTGATGAGCAGAAGAAACAGGTGGAATTTGTACAATTTCATCCGAGTTATGACTATTCCGATTTTGTTGAGGGTCTGCGACCGAAGGTTAATGATGACGGTACTATGGGATTTGAATTGCAGGACGGCATTTTCAAGAAGTTTGTAGCCCGTGCAAGAAAAAACTATGAAGATTCCCAAAAGTCCAGGGAAACGATAGACAAGGAGATCTCCGTACAAGAATCCATGACGGATTATTTCTCCGGCTTTGAACTTGGAATCGATACCCTCAAGACGATAA
>CAYPWI010000164.1:0-5675 GCA_964414395.1 uncultured Ruminococcus sp. | reverse complement strand
GGTATTGAGAGCATCTCTAAAGACCCTGTTTGAGACAACGTCGTTTTTTATAGATGCGCTTTAAGAAAAATATCATCTTTGTAAGTGGTATTTTTCTTTCCATACTCATTTTATATTATACCTCAATTTATTTCAACTGTCAATAGTTTTACCAAAATTTTGCCTTAATGAGCGTTCCGATTTGAAAAAATCCACAAAAACGCCGTGTAACAAATTCACCCTTGATTTTTTTGGCGTAATATGGTACAATACTAAATGGAAAATGTTTATTTTGTTTTTGACCTTTGCTTTAATTCTTCGTTCTGAAATTCTGATTTCTAATAGGGGTGATATATATCAAAGAGAAGATAAAAGGGTTTCTGTCGTCGCTTAAATTACTTAAGACTAAGGACGGCAGAAGGGAGTTTTATAAGGAATATAAGGAGTTTATCCTCTATTTCCTGTTCGGCGTGGGGACGACTGTTGTCTCTATGGGGACATACTATCTCTGCCGCGTTTTCTTTCCCGACAAGGAGAGCGTGCCTGGGTGGCTGCAATGGATCTATTCGATAACGAGCGTGTTCGGGATAGAGAGCAACACCGCCTTGCCCGTCATCGTTTCGTGGTTCCTGTCGGTGACCTTCGCGTTCCTGACGAACCGCGTGTATGTGTTTGGCAGCCGCGTGCATACCTTTGGAAAGTTTATGCTCGAGGCGCTGCGCTTCTACGCCTCGAGGATCGCCACGCTGCTGGTCGATCTGCTGATAATGTTCCTTCTCGTAGACCTTACCGGCATACACAACTTCATCTATGAGTTCTGCGCGAAGGTGTTCTCGAACGTCGTCGTTCTGATACTGAATTATATACTCAGCAAGGTGTTTGTATTCCGCGGGAAGAAGCCAAAAGGAGAAGAAAAACCGCAGGAGCGGTGAGCAAGGCAGATTATTCAAAAATTCCCGGGTGAACTTCATTCGGGAATTTCTCTTGTTTACTCCAGTTTCGGCGATTTTTCCGCTTTGGACAAGCGCCGGATCTACATTATAATAAAATAAACAAATAATACTTGTGCGAAAAGGCGCGGAAGGGCGTTTGTAAATTTCCAATTTCTGAATATTTCTTTGCCAAAATCCCCATACTAAGACCGTGATATTTTACAGAATGTGAGGGGATATTTTGGCTGATAAGAATTGTGTGCCGGGCTTTTCCGGCGAAGCCGCGGAGGCTCTCGGCTCCGCTATCACCATAGCCGGGCAGATGGGACATACCTATATAGGCAGCGAGCATCTGCTGTGCGCTTTGGCGAAGAACACCGAGAGCACCGCGGGGGCGCTTCTCGCACGACAGCAGGTGAAGTTCCGCGATCTTATTTTGAAGCTCAGAGACCGCGCGGGCATCGCCAAAAGCGTGGAGCTCTGCGAGAAGGATTTCTCGCCGCGCTTGAAAAAGCTGCTCCTGAGCGCCCGTTCAATAGCCGCGGCAAAGAACGATAATTATGTAGGCACGGAGCATATTCTGTTGGCGCTGCTGACCGACCGCGACTGCACCGCCTATTCCATGCTCACGGAGCTCGGAGACGAGACCGTTTCCAAGCTGTACGGGAACGTCTCCGCGAGAAGCTACGAGCCGCCTCGCTTCGACACGGCGAAGCCCGACCCCAGAGCCGCGAAAAGAGGAGAAAATCCGCGCGGGGAATATCCCGTTTTGTCTCGGTACGGCAGGGAGCTTACGGCGTTGGCTCGAAAGGGCGCGCTCGACCCCGTTATCGGGCGGGAGACGGAGATAGAGCGTATGGTGCAGATACTTCTCAGGCGCACCAAAAACAATCCCTGTCTCATCGGCGACGCGGGCGTGGGAAAGACCGCCGTCGTGGAGGGATTTTCTCAGCGTGTAGCCTCGGGGAACGTCCCGCCCGAGCTGTTGGAAAAACGCGTTTTCGAGGTGGATATCTCGGCTATGCTGGCGGGCGCTAAGTATCGCGGCGATTTCGAGGAACGCCTGAAGAACGCGCTCGACGAAGCGGCTGCCGACCCGGAAGTGATACTGTTCATAGACGAGATACACATGATCGTGGGTACGGGCGCGGCGGAGGGCGCTATAGACGCGGCGAGTATTCTGAAACCGCTGCTGGCGCGCGGAAAGCTCTGCCTTATCGGCGCTACGACCACCGACGAATATCGGCGCTTTATCGAGAAGGACAGCGCTTTGGAGCGTCGCTTCCAGCCGATAAACGTTCCGCAGCCCGACGAGGCGGGGGCTATCTCCATTCTGAACGGACTCAGGGCGCGGCTTGAGGAGCATCACCACGCGGTCATCACCGATAAGGCGATAAAAGCCGCCGTGACGCTCTCCGAGCGCTATCTGAACGATCGACGGCTCCCCGACAAGGCGATAGATCTTATCGATGAGGCGGCAGCCGCGGCGCGTCTGGAGAAGCTGTCCGAGAAGCCCGCCATCTTCCGCGCCGTGAAGGATAAGTTCACCCGCGAGCGCGTCGTGGTCGATGAAGAGGACGTAGCCCGCGCGGTCTCGGCGATCACGGGTATCCCCGCCGCGCGTCTCTCCGAGGACGAGAGCGAGCGCCTGTCCCATCTCGAGGACTTCCTCAAACAGCGCGTTATCGGTCAGGACAAGGCAGTGAAGCTGGTCGCCAACGCTGTAAGGCGCGGACGCGCGGGACTCAGAGACCCCGCCCGTCCCGTAGGCTCGTTCCTCTTTCTCGGACAGACGGGAGTGGGAAAAACCGAGCTTTCCAAGGCGCTCGCGGAGGGCGTATTCGGCGACGCTAAGCGAATGATACGCTTCGATATGTCGGAATTCACCGAGGCTCATTCCATAAGTAAGCTGATAGGTTCGCCCCCCGGATATGTGGGTTATGAGGAACAGGGGCGGCTCATCAAGGAGGTCCGCACGCATGGATATTCGGTGGTGCTGTTTGACGAGATAGAAAAAGCTCACCCCGATGTGCTGAACATTCTTTTACAGATACTGGAAGACGGCAAGCTGACCGCCTCGGACGGCAGAGTCGCCGACTTTAAGAACACCATAATCATCATGACGGGCAACATCGGCGCTCGGGAGCTTTCGCGCAGCTATATGGGCTTCGGCGGCGCTGAGAGCTTAAAGGGCGGCAGCTCGGACGTGATGCGGGAGCTTAAAAAGCAGTTCAGCCCTGAGCTTCTGGGGCGCATAGACAATGTGGTGGTGTTCGAGCGGCTCACCGAGGAGGATATGGAACGCATCTGCCGGAAGATGCTGAGATCCGTGTCGCAGCGCGCCTCGGAGCGCGGGATAACGCTCTCGTTCGCCGATTCCGCCGCGCAGGGGCTTTGCAGAGGTCTTGACGGCAGCGAGGGAGCGCGTCAGCTGCGCGGGAAGATCACCGCCGAGATCGAGGATATGCTGTCGCTTATGATGATCTCGGGGGAGCTTTCCAAGCGCAGCGGGAACAGCCGCGCGGAGGTGGTTTATGAGGCGGGAGCGTTCGCGGTGAGGGTAGTCGCTAGTAGTTAGTTGTCGGTGGTTGGCGGCGGGGCACCGGGCAGGAGCGTGTTTTCGGCTCGGCAGCTAACAACTATTCTCTAATCACTATTCAGCATGGTCTCCGCGAAGACCGCGTAGCCGCGCGTGGGGTCGTTTACGAGAACGTGCGTCACCGCGCCCGCGAGCCTTCCGTTCTGGATAATGGGGCTGCCGCTCATGCCGCGGACTATGCCGCCCGTTTTCTCGAGGAGCTCCTCGTCGGTGATCTTTATCACCATGGCTTTGGAGCCTTTAAGATCGAGAAGATTTATGCGCTCGATCTCGATGGAATATTCCTTCGGTGTGCCACCGTCTATGGTCGTGAGGATAGTGGCGGGTCCCGCCTGGACTTCCTGCCTGAACGCCACGGGTATTGGCTCACCGCTTAATGGCTCATACAGCGTGCCGAACACGCCCGAGCTTTCGTTTCGCGTGATTGTCCCAATATCCGAATTCGGCAGGATCAGCCCGCACAGCTCGCCCGCGCAGCCCTCTCTTCCCGGGACGATGTCGTATATCTGCGCGCCGGTGATCTCGCCCTCGCCGAGCGGGACCGCCTCGCCCGTTGTAACATCGCTGACGGCGTGACCCAAGCCGCCGAATTTTCCGACGGAGGGGTCGTAATATGTCAGAGTGCCTATACCTGCGGCGCTGTCGCGCACCCACGCGCCGATCTTAAGCTCGTCGCCGACCTTTTGGGGGTCGAGCTTCACGGAGATATCGCAGTCTTTGCGCCTGAATACTATCGTGGTCTCGTCGGCGCACTGCACCCTCTCGGAGATCTCGGCGTTGGTGGAGACATTGTGACCGTTTACGGAGAGGATAACGTCTCCCGCGCAGATACCGCTGTTTTTGGCGGGTGAGTTTTCTTCCACCGATATCACCATAACGCCGTTCGAGCGTATCTTTATCCCGAACGGCATACCGCCGGGGATCACCTCGGGGCGTTCTTTATAAGAGATGCCCGCGTATTTTACGGGAATGTTTCCCAGACAGAAGGCAAAGCCGCCGCTTTCGGTCTCCTTCAGTCTGGCGGCGCTGAACCCGCCGTTTAACGCGGAATTTTTGTCCGCGCTTATATTACAGGGCAAAGCGGCATAAAAATAGACGAAGACGGCTGTGCAAAACGCCGCCATCACCGCTGCCGCGCCCGATATCAACTTGGTATTTTTATTCATTTTCAGTTGCTGCCTTTCGTTAAGAGGTAAGAAATACAGAAGGTAAGAGGGTAAGATAGTCGGATATCAGCCGTTCTTCGGCAAATATCCGACCGCTTGCCGTAATATTGTCTTCACGGCAGGGTGAAATATGATTTGAAATAATCGGTGAAAACTTTTGTCGAATTTGCCGATAAGCCGTCTTATGCCGAAATTCATATTTTAACGAAAAAACTCTTGACAATCTGTGAAAAAAATGGTATAATGATTTTATGTATTTTTCCGGGCACTTTTTTAGTTTGAAGGTCGTTTGAGAAAAAATAACGCTTTTTGCGTTTACATTGGAATTATCGGACGTTGTCCGTTATATATCAATTTGTCCCGCGTGTATGGGCGTATCGGCAGGCAAACGGCGAAAAATTTGGCGTTTGCTTTAATTATGTGTTTTTTGTCGAAAAATAACCGTTTTGGCAAGGCTCTATGTATCTTTTTAATTTTTACCACACGGCTTTGCGAATTTTTTTCGGATGTTTCTCGGCGATAACGTATCGGCATACATATAAAGGTAAAATTAAGTCTGGACAGATCCGTTTGCGGCGCGGCGGACGCTTTTTGCGTGCTTTTGCCGCGAAATCTTGTATTATCCGTGTCGGCGCGGGGCGTTGGAAAACGCTTTCGCGGCGCTGAGCTATGGGTAATTGTGCGGATAGTCCCGATGTGACGAAATGTGAAAGGAATATCTATGGGATTGTTGTCAAATAACAAATTGTTTACGGAGAAGGAGAATATCGCCAAGAAGGAGTTTACGCAGCCAAAGCAGCAGTATCGCAACACACCGATGCAAAAGCCCGTGCGAAAGTCGAATATCCCCGTTCTGAAAGGGAATATCGGCGGCGGGTCCAACGTTTTGGAAAAGCGCCCCGTTCTCGGGCGCGCGAAGCCCGCTCCCCAGAAGCGTCCGCCGCGCGAGAACCGCTCCACGCCCGTGAAGTTTACGGCGCTGGGCGGGCTCAACGAAAT
>CAYPWI010000163.1:0-5697 GCA_964414395.1 uncultured Ruminococcus sp. | reverse complement strand
TATATTCTTGCCGATGATACCGCGTATCCGATAAGTGAAGAATTTAACGCGTTCATTGAAAAGATCTCGGACAATTCCCCCGATAAGCGCTTGATCGGAACTTCGTATAAATGCGCCGAACCCACTGCCGATGAAGAATATCTTCACGCGGCAGAGGGAGTGATCTCGGCTTGGCTGGAAACACTTAAAAGCGAAACGGGGCGGTGGCACGTTGACAGCTATTTCATTTCGGAATCGCCTTTCGGCGCGCCTCAGATAACCGCGAGATCGGAGGACGGAAAAACATTCGCCGCGGTCGTCTGGTTCAATCATCCCGATATTGCGGGTTTTCCGTCGGAGAGCGTTTTCGCGCGTTACTCGGACAATAAGTTCGTACATAAAGACGAAATTCAGGCGGGCGTTTACGGGCTTTTCAGATACGAAAACGGAAAATGTGAAATTATAGACTATGTTGACGTCAACGAATTCCCGAACGGGTATAAATTCGGTCTCGGAAACACGTCGTCCGAATATGAGACATTTTTCGAGTTCCTTGCCGATAAGGAATATACTGAGGAGCTTTTGCGGGACTATCCATATCACTCAAACGCCGTTGACAGCGTTTTAAGCCACAATGTTATGCGGCTCGCGAACGGTGAGATCTGCTTTCTCGCGATAGGTCCTATGGATGATGATTTTTCTGTGGAAAACGGCGATAAGATAGGCGGTCCGATGAAGCAGGAATTTTATACCAGCGATGATCCCGACGGCTACAACTCACCCGTTTATTACGATCAGAAAAACAGGCAGCCGAAATGGATCGAGTACAGCAAAGACTTCAAGCTCGTTTTTGACGATTACAACGGCGACGGCAACCCCGATTACGCGATAAAGGTCGGCGGCGACGCCAACGGCTCTACTTACTGTCTTGAATGTATGGAATATATGGGACAGCCGTCGCCGAGCAGGGGCGAGATCTATGTTTACGGAAGCTTCGATGACAGTATTCGTTTTCAGATCATCGAAAGAGGCAAGGTCGCCGTTCCGGTCAAAACCGACAGCGGCGTTGAGATGCGTATTTTTGATATAACGGATAAAAGCGGCACGGGCAGTGAAGGCTCTGTTGATGATCATCGTATTTATTCGCAGCGGTATTATATGCAGAACGCCTTTAACAGCTACTCCGCGGGAACCGACAAGATCGTTTTCCACGCTTGGAACAACACTGATAAAGCCGCGGAATTCGGCGGTGACTATACGATCGAGCGCAAAAGCGGCAACAGCTGGGAAACGGTATCGCTCGGTGTTTGTGAAACGGTATCCGTTCCACCATATAACTGTGGCGAGCTTTCGGTGGATACTTCCGATATCTCGGTTTCCGAAAGGTCTGAATACCGTGTTGTTATGTCGATAAACAGCAAGAAGATCTGCGGCGGATTTTATATGGGCGGCGGTGAAGCCCCCACCGAGCTGGAAGTATCGGGCGGCGAGCCTCTCCCCGACAAGCGCATTGAGATGAAGTTCACCGTCGGGAACATCGGCGCGTCGACCGCCCGCGTAATAAGCGCCGAGCTATTTAAGGACAACGATAAGATCCAAGATGTTGACATAAGCTCTCTGAAAGATCTTTCAAGCGGAGATACTGCCGTTCTTTCCGTGAGATCTGGCGGCGACGCGTTCTGTGCGGGTGAATATACGCTCAAAGTACATACGGACGGCGGGGATTTTACGGCGGCTCAGACGCTTATTTCCGTTCCCGAAAACCGACGCTTTCACCTTTGCGCCGTATCGGCGGAGAAGACCTCGGACGGCGTTAAATTCACACTTCAAAACAACAAGTATGACGGATCCGAAATAACCGACGCAAATATCACGTCAATTTACGTTCTTAAAGATAATAGTTGGCAAATTGCGGCACTTGTTCCCACCGAACTTAAATCATTTAAGAATATTTTTGAAATTCCCGAACCTAAGCCGCTTTCTCTGAAAAACGGAGAAAGCGCGGCATTTGAGTATATCCCCGCAAGCGAAGCGGAAGCGTTTCGCGGATTTTCGGACGAGTCGGGCGAGTTCGAGATCTCACGCGGCGACAGATTTTCGGTCGCCGTTGATATTGACGGCAGCGTTGAATTGGTCTATTTCACCTTGTCGTAATAATATTTTTTAATAGATACTGTAAACTATATTTCCGATCAATGCTCTGCCCTTGGCAGCATCGTGATCATTTCCCGGAGAGAACTTTTCCTATTTGTAAATAGTTTTTATACACAGAACACAATAAATATGTTTTATTATGTTTAAAGAAAATGAAAAAAGTATTGACAAATGCAATGACATATGGTATACTTATAGTTAAGTATAGTTATGATAAACTTAACATTGAGGAAGTGTTTTTAATGAAAAAACGTATAATAATTTTTAGTTCTGCTGAAAATCTTTCTTTAGCCGAGGCTATTCAAAGTATGTTCTATTATAAGGACTATATTGTAACATATATAGCAATAAATGTCAAGTATTTCTTTAAATTTTGTACAATATATACAATTTTTAGAATCAAAAAGTTATTAGTATAAAGCTAACCTGACTTTTAAAGTGCTGTTTTCTTTGTTTACACTAGCCCAATTATTGACTTGACATCCCCCATCGAATATGCTATAATAGTACCATAATAAAATGTTAATAAACCACCCCGCTCTCCCCCAAGACCACACCTTTGACCATAGACCGTCGCGTAGCACTCGGAAACAACGGACACAAGACCGCCAAAGAGCATTCCCCGCGGAGCGGAAACGGCTAAAAAAAGCCAACCGCGGCAGAGAGGTCATAAAAACGACTTTTTGGGATGTCGAGGCCGGGAGTTCGATTCTCCCCACTCCGACCAGCGGCAAATCGCCGCTCATATTACGAGCGGGGTCTGTAAAAGATCTCGCTTTTTGTCGCGAAGGAAAAATCTTTTTTGTCAATGTTTTGTTCAACGCAATAGCGTTTGTTTGCGCACTTCACGCTTGGCGCAGAGGCTATCCGCTATATAACATTGTACTCGGCGGAGATCTTTTCGGCAGCTGTATGATACCGCGTCAAGCGGCATTATTGTACGGCATGATTTTACCCCCGTAAAATCCTCATAAAGGAGAAAAACATATGGATCTGTTAAAGCAATGTCAAGCATGGCACGAAAAAGGCGAATATCAAAAGGTCGTTGACGCGCTGGAAGCTCTTCCCGCCGAAAGACGCACCCCCGAAACGGACAGCGAGCTTGCCCGCGCGTATAACAACATCGCCTCCCCCGGCAACAAGAAACTGCTGAAAAAAGCGATCGCTTTGCTTAAACCCCATGAGGAATATTTTGAAGGCGACTTTTATTGGAACTTCCGAATGGGCTATTCATATTACTATTTGGATCAGGAGGGCGTTGCTTTGCGTTATTTTAAGCAAGCTCTGGATGCTTGTCCCGAAAACGAGGACACGCGGGAGTTAATTGATCGGTGTGAAAAGAACGTATCCCTTCCTTTATTTGAAGAAAGCTTCCTTGTGCGAACAGAAGAGGCATGGAAGGCGTTTGCCGAAAATGAAGCCGAACTGCGCCGCTTCATGGACGAGGATAAGGAGCACAAAAAGGGCGATGAGTTAGTAGCTAAATGCAATGATATTTTAAGCATCGCCTTTGATGACGCCGCGTTTGAATTGGGCTTTAACGGAGAGAAGCATGAATTGATACTTACTCCCGAAGGCAGCAAGGTCAAGCTGTTCCAGATGGTCTATTTCCGCCGCCATACTCCCGGATCGGTTTTGGAGCATTGGAACATTTTAGTCGGTCGCCCTCCCATGAGCGACTTCAATCTGCGTTTTGGTGATCTCGAGATCAGCGGAGATAATGTTCGGGTATGGATCGAACAGCTTGATGAAAATTGTCTTGCTCTTTCCGCTTATTGTGAAAAGCTCTCCAAATTGCCCAAAGAAGAGGATGGTAAGGTGTGGTGGATGCTTACCACGCTTACCGACCAGGTGCTCGGCGAAATACCACATATGAAGTATGTTGGCGCTTTCGAAGTGCTTGACGCTCCGAAGGAAGCACAGTATGTTCTGTTGTCCGAGCTTCCCGAAAAGCTTAAGGATATGGGAATTGATCTTTCCGTTGATGCCGAAACCTTTTTGGAAAGTTACACGGGCTATAGATGCAAGCCCAACGAGAATCCCGATGCCGATTGGCGAATGGACGTGATAGCGGGTTCTACTAATTGTGTGCCTATCATCAACAACTATCTTAGCGGCGACAGCTACAATATGGATATGCTTCATGCCGACGGCGCTGCTGCGGGCTTCTTTTGCTATCCTTTGGACGGATTTACGGGAGATGATCGTAATCAGCGGATATTTGACTTCCGTGACAAATTGGAAGCGGCGCTTTCCGAGGAATGTGGGGACGCTATTACCCTTATCGGCGGAGCCACGGGGATCTACAGCGGTTATGTGGACTTTATCGCATGGGATCTGAGAGCCGTTCTTGATACGGCGCAGAGGTTCTTTAACGACACCGATTTACCTTGGGCGGACTTTCATGTGTTCAGGCGGGACGCGGCGACGGTCACGCTAAAATCGGAAGCGACAGAAAGCAGCCAATAAACCGACAAAAGCAAAGAGCATAAACCGGGATCATCTCTCGGCTTATGCCCTTTTTTCTATATTGAAAAAAACCGTTACAGCGACGCTTTCAGGATCTCGAGAATATCCTGCTCGGAAAGCGGCATCCATGCTTTATCCAGACCCTCGTTCACGGCGATGTGATGCGCCATTTCGGACAAACGGCTCTCGTCTATGCCGACATCCTTAAGGTGCATTGGGATCCCAAGCGACTCGAAGAATTTATAGGTCTCGTCGATAGCCTTTTCGGCGATCTCGCGCTTGTCGAGCTTCGCGTCGATCCCGAACACATTCACGCCATACTTCACGAAACGATCAAGCGACTTTTCATTTAGGATATGCTTCATCCAGCGCGGTGTGATGATCGCGAGCCCCTCGCCGTGGGTAATATCGTAATACGCGCTGAGAGCGTGCTCTATACCATGGCACGGCCAGCCGGAAGGACTGTTTCCGAGAGCGTAGATCCCGTTGCAGCCAAAAGTGCAGGCAAGCATCATCTCGGCTCTGGCGGTGTAATCCTCGGGGTTTTCGAGGCATTTCTTGGCGTTGATCATCAGGCTCTTGAAGCCCGCCTCGCAGAAACCGTCGTTCAGGATCGTCGTATCGCCCGTGAAATACTGTTCCATAATGTGGTTCATAGCGTCTGCGCAGCCCGCCGCCGTCTGCTTCTTCGACACGGTGAAAGTGTACTCGGGGTCGAGTATCGAGCATACGGGATACAAAAGCGGATCGACATAGCCTATCTTATCATTGGTCTCCGTGCGGGAAATAACGCCGCCCGCGTCGTATTCGCTGCCCGTCGCGGCAAGCGTCAGAATATCAACGATAGGAAGCGCCGCCTTTGCCTTCACCTTATACGAGATAAGATCCCACGGGTCGCCGTCGTACTTAGCACCCGCCGCTATGGCCTTGGTGCAGTCGAGAACGCTTCCGCCGCCTACCGCCAGGATAACGTCGATGTTATTCTCCTTGCAGATCTTCACACCGTCAAGGACGCTGGGATCGTACTTCGGATTGGGCTGAATATTGGGCAGCTCATAGATCTCATAGCCTTTGAGCAATTCCTTGACCTTGTCG
>CAYPWI010000162.1:0-5703 GCA_964414395.1 uncultured Ruminococcus sp. | reverse complement strand
GCGGGAACGTCTGAGTGACGATCTGCCCGCAGTATGAAGGATCGGTCAGTGTCTCCTGATAGCCCGTCATGGCGGTGGTGAACACTATCTCGCCGATGGTGTTTCCCTCCGCGCCGAACCCGCAGCCCTCGAACACCGTGCCGTCCGCCAGCACGAGCGCCGCTTTCCTTTTGTTCTCAAAAATCATTCGTTGCCTCCAACGCTCCGGAATTTTATTTTCTCCCGCCTGAGTGGAGAAAAAATCACAGTCTCGACCGTTACCTATTCTCATTTTTTGTTCGGCCTTTTTATTTTATAGATCTTCTCATCGGGGATAACGCCGTTGAAGTACCCGCCGACAGCGCCGTCGAGCAGCTCGATATACTTGTGGAAATTGCGCGGCAGCTTCTTCACCCTCGCGAGATCGTTCTTATCGAAATGATATATCAGCATCTTCAAAATGTTCTGATAGATCACCGTCAGTCTCCGCGCCGTCTCTAAATTCGCGCCGCTGCTCCGAGCATTCTCGGAGAGCGTAGTGATGCTGTCATACAGCTTCCAGAAACGCTTCTTGGAAAAACATTCCCGTTCGTGGAGCTTATGGACAAAGCTCCCCTTTTCACAATAGAAATTCCCGTTTATAACGCCCGCCGCTTCTCTTACCGTCATAGAATACCCCTTTGCCGTCGTTTGCTTATTTATCGGGAAAGGAGATCTTACCTACCTCGCCCATTATCTCATCGCGCATACGGATAGCTTCTCTTCTCGCCGCGCCAGCGAAATCGTGCTCGCTGCACTTCTGCTTCTGATACGCGCACATAATGCCTCTTGAGGAATTAACGATACCGCCCAGTCCGTTCTCATCGAACGCCGCCGCGATATCCTTAGCGGTCGCGCCCTGAGCGCCGTAGCCCGGTATCAGGAAGAACGTGTGAGGCAGCGCCCCGCGCAGCAGTCCTATCTGCTGAGGGTACGTAGCGCCGACCACCGCGCCTACGCCCGTGTAGCCGTACTTTCCGGGGAGCTCCTTGCCCCATTCCTCGCACATCTCGCCCATCAATTCATATATAGGCATACCCTCCACGAGCTTATCCTGGAGTTCTCCGCTTGAGGGATTGGAGGTCTTTACCAACACGAAAATGCCCTTGTCGTTCTCGCCGCATACCTTGAGAAGCGGCTTTATCCCGTCGCTGCCGAGATATCCGTTCACCGTCAGCGCATCGCCCAGAAACGGCTCAAACTCCGCGCCGCCGACCTTCACCTTACCAAGGTGCGCCGCCGCGTAGGCTTCCATAGTCGTACCTATATCATTGCGCTTGCCGTCCGTAATGACGAACATACCCTTGCTTCTCGCGTACTCCTGCGTCTTGTACAGGGTCTTCATACCCGCCGTGCCGTACATCTCATAATACGCCGCCTGCGGCTTCACCGCGGGAACGATATCATACAAAGCGTCTATAAGCCCCTTGTTGAACTCCAGCAACGCCTTGGCGGCGCCTTTGAGCGTCTCGCCGTACTTGTCAAAATTCTTCTTCCGAATATACTCGGGAACATAGTCCAATTTGGGATCGAGTCCCGCGACAGTGGGGTTCTGCATCTGCTCTATCTTTTCGATCAATCTGTCAAGTGCCATTTTCATTCTCCTATCTGAATAGAAATTTTAAAAGCGCATTTTGCTCCGCGCTTTGCGCTCCGCAAATGCTCGCCGGCTCGCGAGCCATTCCGTGCTCGCTCCGCTGTGCGCGGAATGGCTCGTTCGCCGCGTTTTGAAATTTCGTGATTTAAAAGCAATTCGCGAACCGAAAAGTCCGCTCCGCGAACTTTTCTAGCCGGTCGACACGGCGTTCCGTGCTCGCTTCGCTGCGCGCGGAACGCCGCGCCGACCGCTTTCGCGAATTGCATCGCTCTTTGAAAAGTTGTTCTTGCTGAGTGGTGCATTGATGCGCCGCCGCAATGTTGTTCTTGTTCCGGTCGCTTTTACGCCTTGGCGAGGAAGCTCGTTATAGCCTTCTCCACCATATGCCCGTCCATCTTCTTGTAAAGCTCATTGAGGAAGAAGCCGTCCTCCAGGTCAAGCACATCGTCAATAGCGTAAGCCATTACCGTGTATGTATGATCCTTGTCGGGAGGATTGGGACCTATATATCTTCTTGTTACCCTGATATCCTTTTCCCCGATAAACGGAGACGCACAGCTGTTCGAGCCTTGAACCATATCGTCGCCCAGACGGCTCGCGTCCTCGGCGAGAAGCTCCGTGCCGGCGGGAATGTTCGCCGCCGCCCAGTGTATCCACGCGAACCCGCACACGGGTATCGAATCCAGATCCACCATCACCACCGCCAGCGTCTTTGCCCACGCGGGAACATCGCTGAACTCGATCGGAAACGATACGACGGGCTCACCGTCTATCTTGATATCCGAATACTTGGAATACATCTGCGGAAGATATCCGTCCTCCAAAGAAACCTTGATCTTCATAATAGTGCCTCCTGTTGTCTTTTGTTTTTTATATAAATATTGTTCTCAACCACCGAAGCGGATCTCAAACAAGTTTTCCGGGTGATATCAAGCATAACAGTTCGCAGCTTTCCTTAACTGTCAACTGTATTCAGTTCCCTTTCAATTTCTTCCCAACTACAGACCCTGCCTGCTCGCACATCTTCCTCGGCTTCCTCAAGCATAGCATCGATCTCCGCCGCGGAGTGCGCCGTGTTCGGCGGCTCGGGTATAACCAGATTTTGGAACAGCGTAACAAAGCCCTCAAGCTGTTCATCCGTGAGGTTGTTGAATATTATCTGCGCCTTTTCTCTTGTGCTCATGACCCTGCTCCTTTCACTTATCCTCATAAACGACCTTGCCGTCCACCAGCGTCATCTTCACCTTGCCTTTAAGCGTCATACCCTTGAAGCAGGTGTTCTTCGACTTGCCGTGCAGCTTTTCGGGATCCACCGTCCACTCCTCGTTGATGTCGAATACCGTGATATCGGCGGGCGCTCCCTCTGTAAAGCTGCCGCCCGGGATCCCGAGTATCTTGCGCGGATTTACGCACATCAGCCTTACTATTCGTTTCAGCGTTATCTTGCCCGTGTGGTAGAGTCGTGTAAGGGTCGCCGCCAAAGAGGTCTCCAGACCCACGACCCCATTGGGCGCCTTCTCGAAATCCGCCTTCTCCTCGGGGGAATGGGGAGCGTGATCTGTGACTATACAGTCTATCGTCCCGTCGCATACGCCCTCGGCTATGGCGGCTACATCTTTCTCGGTGCGAAGCGGTGGGTTCATTCTGTAATCCGCGTCGCGCGACATAAGCCTCTCGTCCGTCATGGTGAAATAATGCGGAGCGGTCTCACACGTCACCATTATGCCGCGCCGCGCCGCCATACGCACTAACACCATACTCATGGAAGTAGAAACGTGCGCAATGTGTATCGGTATCTCCAGGTCTCCCGCGATCACGATCTCGCGCGCCGTCATTATATCCTCGGACATTCGGCTCATGCCCTTAACGCCCAGCGCCTTGGAGACCGCGCCGCTGTTGATTATGCCGCCCTGAATGATATCGGGATCCTCGCAATGCGAGATAACGCGCAGCCCCGCGTAATGCGCCTTCACCATAGCCCTCGCCATAACGCGCGCGTTGAGCACGGGCTTTCCGTCGTCGGAGACCGCCACGCAGCCCGCGTTCTTAAGCTCTATATAATCGCACAGTTCCTCGCCCTTTTGACCCTTGGTGATACAGCCTATCGGATAGACCTTTATCTTGGCGCTCTTTGCCTTGTCTATGACATATTTCACCATCTCGGCGTTGTCGATAACGGGAGTGGTGTTTGGCATACACGCGACAGCCGTCACACCGCCCGCGGCGGCAGCCTCGCTGCCCGTGATGATATCCTCTTTATGGGTCTGACCCGGATCGCGGAAATGTACGTGCATATCGCATATTCCCGGAATGACCGTCAGCCCCGCGCAGTCTATCACCTCGTCCGCGTCCGCGGTTATTTCCGGCGCGCACTTAGCTATTTTCTCATTCTCAATAAGTATATCCGCCGTACCCTCAAAGCCGTTCGCCTCATCGACCACATATCCGTTTTTCAGCAGAAGTTTCATATAATTACTCTCCGATCATTCGCCGCAGATAACAACTTTATCGCAGCCGTCCAATTCCCTCACCATTACCCTTACCTTTTCGCTGTGGGAAGTAGGGAGATTTTTCCCTATATAGTCCGCCCTTATCGGCAGCTCCCTGTGTCCCCTGTCGATCAGCGCCGCCAATTGTATCACCGTTGGTCTTCCCCGCGCCAGAAGCCCGTCTATCGCCGCCCTCGCGGTGCGCCCCGTAAAGATCACGTCATCGATCAGAACGACATGCTTATCGGTGATATCAAAGTCTATGCGCGTGTTGTCCATGCGTTCGCCGCGCCTGCCGTCGTCTCGGAACGGGGTTATATCGAGCACCCCCGTCGGGATATCCCGCCCCTCGTTCTCGGAGATCTTCGCGGCTATTCTCTTGGCGAGCACCGCGCCGCGGGACAGCAGCCCTACCAGGCACAAGTCCTCCGCGCCCTTGTTTCGCTCGATGATCTCAAACGAGATGCGCGTCACCGCCCGCGAAACGGCGTTTTCATCGAGTATCTCGGCTTTTATGCTCTCGTTCAAGTCATCACCTCCCAAAACAAAAAACCGCCCATAACAGGCGGCAAAAGGCTTTTTGCAGGCTTTGCGGGCACACTCCCCGCAAAGATGTTATAAAACGCACAACCTTTTCGGCATCACGGTACCGATTTAAAAGCCGCTCATATGCTTTCTTTATTATACATATTTTTTCGCGATTTGTCAATATCTAATACGGGATTTTTTATTATTTTTCTAATGGATCAAAACGCTTATACGTTGAATTTACAAAAAATGTCATCGCCAAATACACACAAAATATTCCGCCGAAAATCGCCTTTAATAAAATTTATTCTTCGGCGAATAATAATTCCGCGCGGATATTTTTCAATATCTATGACTGCCGAACGATCGCTCCGCCTTTCCGCCGGGAACTCCCGAAGGCTTTGCGGAACGTTCCCGGCGGTCTCGCGCGAAATTCACAAAGGAGAATGAATATGATAAAGAAGCTTTCTTTAGCCGCGGCGATCGCTTGCTTCGCGGCTCTTTCTCCCGCGGCTTACGCACAAGGAATAGGCGGCGCGATAGGCGACGCGACGAACGGCGTTATAAACGCGGGTGAAGATATAGTAGACGGAACTATGGACGCGGGACGCGATATCGTAAACGGACTTACCGGCGATGACGATACCAACAGCGACACGGATAATGACACGGACAATGACTCGGGCAGCGTATCCGACGATACGTCGAGCACTCCCGACAGCTCTTCCAGCGACAGCGCCTCGGACGACAACTCCTCCGACGACCTCGTATCCGACTCCGACAATATCCAGAACGGCGCGGGGAACCCTATAACCGGTATCTCCATGGGCTATGTAGCGTCTGCCGCCGTACTCTCGGCGATGGGCGTGGTAGTCACGGCGATCAGGAAACGCGGCGAATGATAAGACACCGCTCGCCTTTTAAAAAGCGCCCGTATCGGATCTGAAATAAAGGGTATCCGCTCCCATCGGCAAAAATTACCGTCGGGAGCGGATATTTATACTAATTCTCAATTGAAACAGGGCAAAACTATTTAGTCCGCTAACAGCAAACGATCCGTCAATTTGTTTT
>CAYPWI010000161.1:0-5706 GCA_964414395.1 uncultured Ruminococcus sp. | reverse complement strand
CAGCATATGCTCGACGCAAAGGGCGGTCTGGACTTCCTCATCGACGGCGTTATAAAGAACGCGGGCGGCTACAATATCGGCGACGTTATCGACTTCAACGAGGTCGGCATCAAGGCTGCCGACGACCACACACTCGTGTTCACCCTCGAGAAGGAAACTCCTTACTTCCTTACCATGCTCGAGTACAATCCTTTCGTTCCTCTTTGCAGAAGCTACTACGAGTCCAAGGGCGGCAAGTTCGGCGCCGAGTTTGACGCGGCGGCTGCCGATTACGCTTACGGCAAGGATCAGAACTCCATTCTTTACTGCGGTCCGTATGTGATCACAAGCGCTACCGCGAAGAATTCCATCATCTACAAGGCGAATGAGAGCTACTGGAACAAGGACAATATCAACATCAAGAACTTCAACTATCTGTTCACCAACCAGGACGATCCCACCGCTCCTTACACCGATTGCAAGAGCGGCAAGCTCGATTCCTGCGGTCTGAACGATACCACAAAGCCCCTTGCCAAGGCTGACGATCTGTATGACGATTATTGGTATCTCAGCGCTACCGACGCTATGACGGGTCAGGGCTTCCTGAACATGAACCGTTCGGCTTACGCGAATTCCAATGATAACACCAAGGCCGTTTCCACTCTGACCGACGCTCAGAAGGAAGCGACGAACAAGGCGCTCAAAAATCAGCATTTCCGTCTGGCATGGTGCTACGCCGTTGACAGAGCCACCAAGAACGCTCAGAGAAGCGGCGAGGAATACAAGCTCAACAACCTCAGAAATATGTATACCAAGGGTACTTTTGTCGCTCTTTCCGAGGACGTGACCGTCGACATCAACGGCACCCAGACGAAGTTCCCCGCGGGCACCTACTACGGTGAGATCGTACAGGCGCAGATCACAGCCGACGGTTATCCCATGAAGGTGTTCGATCCCACTCTTGACGGCGGTCTCGGCTCTTCCGACGGCTTCGACGGCTGGTATAACCCCGAAGAGGCTAAGAAGGAACTTGCTAAGGCTATCGAGGAGCTTAAGGCTGAGGGCGTGGAGATCTCCAAGGACAATCCCATCTGCATCGATTATCCGTACCCCGCAAACATCGACGTATTCAAGAACGCCGCGAACGTTCTGAAGCTTTCCGTTGAAAAATCTCTGGACAGCATGGTCATCGTAAACCTCGTGGCTTGCGCCGACTCCAACGAGTGGTACTGGTCTCTTAACCGTCCGACGGACAGCAAGGGCATGAACTACGCTTACGGCGACTCCTCCTTGTGGGGACCCGACTACGGCGATCCGTCGTCCTATCTGAATACGCTGCTTCCCGACGGCTATCTTATCAAGCAGATCGGTATGTTCTGATAAAATTCGGGAACTGTAATTTATAATTGAAGGGAGGGCAGCTCTTAGCTTTGCCGCGGCTTTGCGGCAAAGCTTTCGGCTGCCTTTTTTTCGTTTTTTGGCTTCCAAAAAGAGAATTAGAGCCTATAACTATAACTGTAAGGATAAGCGGTTTTTCGCTAAAGTGTGATAATTATGACGAAGTATTTATTGAAACGTTTGCTTCACGGCTTGATCTCGGTCATTGTTGTCGTGGGTATAGTTATGATCCTGATCTACTCATTGCTTGACAAGGGACTTATTTTCGCCAGCGACCCGGTGTTTTCCCATCAGATAAACAATACCAAGACCACCTATCAGTATTCTCAGTGGGAAAAATTCGGGTATCTTGATTATGTGACGTATCAGGATTATCTGCTGGATCTTGTGAACAGCGGTGAGATCACCGAGGAGCAGCGCTCTAAAGTCGTAAACTTCGGCAGAACTCCCTCGAGAGATTCGGACGAGGTCAAGGAATATGTCGAGAAGTTTACGCAGTATTACGAGAGCCGCGGCTATACTGTAGAGCGCCTCAACGCGATAATGTCGACTCCGAAAAAGGTCGCGAACGGCGGTCAGCAGCAGCTTTTCGCGTACAAGAATATCCCCTTGTACAGAAGACTTCTGGACTACTTCGGTCATTTGATAACCTTTGATAATATAAATAATGTTAAAGAAGACGTGGGCGAGAGAGGGATCACGTTTACATGGTTCGATCCCGTGTACGGCGGCAAGCGCTTCTCTCCCGCGATAATAGGAAACGGCACCACGCATAAATATCTGTTTTGGTGTGACGGGACTTTCCCGTTCGTTCACCAAAATCTCGCGACGCTGAACCTCGGTACGTCCTATACCGTAAACAGAGGCATCGACGTTTTCAAGACCATGACGAACACCCAGGGCTCGTATGTTATGAGCGAGATCACGTTCCCGACGGGGTATGTGGAGGAAAGCGCGGACGATCTCCATTCGGCGACGTATATCGCGGGGTCGCGTGATTCCAGCCTTGTATACCAGACGAGATTTACCGACGACTACACCAACGTTGACGTGGTGAGAGGCGGCTTCTCAAAAATGGGCTATTCGTTCGTGATCGGCATTATCGCGACGATAATGTCTTATCTGCTCGGCGTGCCTTTGGGCATCCTTATGGCGAGAAAGAAAGACAAGCTTCCCGATAAGCTGGGCACGATCTATATCGTATTCATCATCGCTGTGCCGTCGCTCGCGTATATCTTCCTGTTCAAGGCGATCGGCGGAAGCATGGGGTTGCCTACGACGTTCAATATGGAAAACCCGACCGCGCTTATGTACGTTTTGCCTATCGTGTCGCTGGCGCTGCCGTCCATAGCCAATCTGATGAAGTGGCTGCGAAGGTATATGATCGATCAGATGAACTCGGATTACGTCAAATTCGCACGATCGGGGGGACTTACGGAGGGAGAGATATTCTCCAAGCATATCCTCAAAAACGCGATCATACCGATCGTTCACGGTATTCCCGCAAGCGTTATGAGCGCTCTTATCGGTGCGATCATCACCGAAAGAGTTTATGTAGTGCCCGGTGCCGGTAATATGCTTACCGAGGCTATTAACAAATACGATAACGGTGTAATAGTCGGAGTTTGCTTATTCTACGCGGTCTTGTCGGTATTGTCCATAATTCTGGGCGATATTCTGATGGCAATGGTCGATCCGAGAATTTCCTTCTCCGACAGAGACAGATGACAGTCAAAGAAAGGTGAAAAATTATGGAAAAATTTGATCTTTCAGCTTGCGAATATTCCGAGGAAGAGCTGTTTACTTTTATAGAGCATGACGATCTGGAATCGGAAAAGATCGCCGCGCCTCGCTATTCATATTGGCAGTCGGTGTTCAGGGTGTTTTTCAGGAAGAAGATAAACATTATCATTCTGGGGCTTCTGGCGTTTATTATACTTTTTGCGTATATTTACCCGACCGTCAGTCATTATGACCCGAATATAAATCTTATGGATCCCACCTCAAGGCATCTCAGTCCCGGGAAAGCTATGGCGCAGTACGGGTATAACATTCACTGGATACTCGGCACGGGAAACGCGGGTCAATCGACGTTCGACGCTATCTGGAACGGCTCCCGTATATCCATTTCGCTGGCTCTTATGTGCGCCGCGATAAATATGACCGTCGGTGTCGTCGTCGGAGCGATCTGGGGCTTTTCCAAGAAAGTCGACGTTGTTATGACGGAGGTCTACAACATCATCGGCAATATCCCGTATATCCTGTTCATTTCCGTAATGGTAATGCTGTTTACGGCGAGCTTCTGGACGATGGTGCTGGCTCTGACGATCACGGGCTGGATAAGCATCGCTTACTTTATACGAACGCAGGTGGTAATAATCCGAGACAGAGAGTACAATCTCGCGTCTAAATGTCTCGGCACCCCGACATTTAAGATCGCCGTTAAAAACATTCTCCCGTTTATAACCTCGATAATCGTGACCCTGCTCGCGACCGAGATACCGTCGTATATCTCCTACGAGGTATTCCTGGCGTATATCGGTATGGGACTTCAGGATATGTCGCTGGGACGTTTGATTTACGCCGCCGAGAACGCGATGGTGACAAAGGGCTGGGAATTCGAGTTCTGGAGCCCCGTCGTTATCGCTTCGATAATTACGGTAGTGCTGTACGTCGTCGGACAAAATCTCGGCGACGCTACGGATCCCCGTACTCATACAAGCTGACCGGAGGGTATGAAGAATGAACGAAAAAGATGTTTTGTTATCGATAAAAGACCTGTCCGTCCAGTTTAAGGTAAGAGGACGTACTCTTACGGCTATCCGAAATGTTTCTCTGGATATCTACGAAAACGAGTCCATCGCGATAGTCGGAGAATCGGGCTCGGGAAAATCCGTGTTTACCAAGACCTTTGCGGGAATGTTGGACTCAAACGGCAGCATCAGCGAGGGACAGATCATTTTCAACGACGCGGAGCTTGCGGATACGGTCGTAAAATACGACTCGGCAGCGAAGAAGAAGGTCGCTTACATTGAGAGAAAGCTCGATTCTTATTCCAACGCTCCCGGAAACAACCGTACCCTCGCCAAGGAGATCTATCTCTCGGTAGGAAGATTTAATTTCTACAAGCGCAACAAGATGATCTCTCAGCTTCTCAAGGCGTTCAAAAAGGCGTTTGAGAGCGGAGCGGACAGAAGTAATGAGGATCTGTGCGACGAGGTGTTCAAAGACGTAACTTTCCGCGTGAAGTATCTTGATGAAACGGATACGCAGCTTCACGGAAAATGCGTTGTCGACCTTGCGCAGTTCAAGACCGCGAAGGACTGGACTCAGGTAAGAGGCTGCAAGATCGCGACGGTCTTCCAGGATCCCATGACGTCGCTGAACCCTATCATCACGATAGGAAAGCAGATCTCCTCTATAATCATCAAGCACCAGCATTGTTCCGAGGCGGAAGCCCGCCGCAGAACGCTCTCGCTTATGGCAAAGGTCGGCATACCGAACGCCGAGACGCGCTACGACGATTATCCGTTCCAGTATTCCGGAGGAATGAGACAGAGGATCGTTATCGCGATAGCGCTTTCCTGTCAGCCGAAGATCCTTATCTGCGATGAGCCTACCACCGCGCTCGACGTTACGATCCAGGCGCAGATACTCAAGCTCATAAAGGATCTTCAAAAGGAATTCGGCTACACGATCGTATTTATAACGCACGACCTCGGTGTTGTCGCGAATATCGCCGACAGAGTAGCTGTAATTTACGCGGGGCAGATCGTGGAACTGGGCTCGGTAGAGGAGATCTTCTACGATCCCCGCCACCCGTACACCTGGGCGCTGCTCTCGTCGCTCCCTCAGCTCGCGCAGAAAAACACGAAGCTGTATTCCATCACGGGCACCCCGCCGTCGCTTTACAACAAGATCACGGGAGACGCATTCGCGCCGAGAAATCCTCATTGTATGCGCGTAGACACCTTGTACGAGCCGCCGATGTTTAAGGTAAGCGACACTCATTACGCAAAGACGTGGCTGCTTGACCCGCGTTCGCCGAAGATCGAAAAGCCGGACGCTATCAAAGATATCCACGAGAAACTGCTGAGTGAATTTAATATACAGGAGAATAAAAAGTGACGAACGAAACGAATAAACGTGTTTCGCATTTGCCTGAACACGGACCTTTGGATGAAGACGGCAGAGAGATCCTGCTGTCATTGAAGAATGTCGATATAAGCTTCGGAAAGGGCGACAAGGCGGTCAAGGCTGTCCGCAACGCTTCTTTTGACATTTATAAGGGCGAGACATTTTCGCTCGTCGGAGAATCGGGATCGGGAA
>CAYPWI010000160.1:0-5713 GCA_964414395.1 uncultured Ruminococcus sp. | reverse complement strand
GTATTGCGAAAATCAGACCGCAAAGATTGTCTGTTTTCGGTCAGGTGTTAGTATAAACTATCTGAGTATGAAAAAGTGTTCCGAATAAATTATAACATAAATTAGTGAAATTGCGTAACTTTGTTGAAAATCAACTTGACATTTTATGAAAAATATAGTACAATTTAAAGTAGATAATTGTGCTTTGGAGGAAAAGCTTATGGATAAACTGGCTACCGTACTTATAGTCGACGATCTTCCCGATAATATCGAGCTGCTGTCTTATATGCTCAGCGACAGCTTTAATACCTTATCCGCCGGGAACGGCAAAGAGGCTTTGGAAATTCTCCGAGCGCGGCATAATGAGATAGACGTTGTGCTTATGGACTTCATTATGCCCGTGATGGACGGCTGCGAAACGCTTTCTCAGATGAAAGCGGATCCCGAGCTTCGGTCTATCCCCGTCGTGATGATAACGTCCGACGACGACCCCAAGACCAAGGAACGCGCCTTTTCCCTGGGCGCGGTGGATTTCGTGCCGCGCGGCGCGGATATCAGCGCGCTAAACCACCGCATCAGAACGGTGCTTCGCCTCTGGGAGCTTGATAAGATCCGCGTGGAGCATGAGAAGATGAAGAACGAGCTCCAAACCGAGAAGCACCTCTGCGCCCTCATGGACAATATCCCGGGCGGCGTGGCGGTCATCGAAACGGATGGGAATTCCGCGTCCTGCTCGTTCTTTAACGACGGTCTTCCACGCCTTATGGGAATGACCTCGGGCGAGTTCGCAGACAGCTTCCTGTCGGCTGACAGACCAGAGTGGCTCAAACGCTTTATCGAGACCTCGGCGATCCTTGAAAACTTCTCGTACATATTCGGGCTGGGCGACAGCAAAGACCCGCACGAACAGCGCTGGATATTCCTCATCGCGGGCAAGCTGGGCGAGAAGGACGGCAAAAAAGAGATCTACTGCGTCTTCATTGACGTGAACGACGAGAAGCGAAAGGAGCTTCTCGCGGAAGAGACGGGCGCGAAGCTCAGAGCAAGCGAGAACCACTTCGAGGCGGTCTTGAACAACGCCCCCGGCGGCATCGTCTACGCCGAACACGGCGAAAACGGCGGTATGAAGACCCTCTTCGCCAGCAAGGGGCTTGCGGAGATGCTCGACTATCCCGACAGCGAGAGCTGTATGGCGGATCTTGTGAAGGATCCGTGCATGGGGATCTCCGAGGCGGACGCGCTGACAATAAAGATGAAGATGTCCGAGGCTCTCGCGGGCGGAAAGCGCTTTAAACATTCGTTCAGATGCAGAACGAAAAAGGGCGACGATATGTGGGTGATGCTGCGCGGTCAGCTTGTCAACATCGAGGGCGACAGTCTGGGACTGTACGCGTTCATCACGAACATCACGAATGAAAAGAAAACCGAGGAGGAGCTGCGCATAACCGCGTATTTCGATACTCTTACGGGTCTATACAACCGCTCCGCGTTTATAAAAAGCGCGCAGCAGCTGCTCGACTCAAATCCCCTGACGGAATTCTCTATAATGAAGCTGGATATCGGCGGCTTTAAGGTGATAAACGATATTCTCGGAAGAGAGGTCGGCGACCGCGTACTTATCAGAATAGCCGACGTTTTGCGGCAGATGATCGGCAGAGACGGCGTGTACGCGCGGTTCTTCGCGGATAATTTTATGATGATGATCCCGTATTCCGAGCGTTCCGTTCACCCTCAGATGATATTGGATCGGGTACAGAAGGCTATAGCCGACGGCGGCGAGGTGGCGCACGACGTGCAGATCTACATCGGCGTATACCGTGTCACCGACCGCAATATCTCGGTAGACAATATGGTCGACAGAGCGTCCATCGCCTGCCGCTCCATCAACGGCAGCTTCCGTGAGCACATAGCGTATTATGATGAGAATATGCGCCGAAAGATGCTTGAAGAGCAGGAGATCCGCTCGGAGAGCCGCCGCGCGCTCGAAAACGGCGAGTTCTACGTATGCTATCAGCCCATCTACGGCATAAAGGCGAAGAAATTCGTCAGCGCCGAGGCTCTGGTGCGCTGGAACCACCCCACCAAGGGTATGATCCCCCCGGCAAGGTTCATCCCCATATTCGAAAAGAACGGCTTCATCGCGGAGCTCGATCTGTACGTGCTGGAGCAGGTTTGCATCTATATGAAGAAGCGCGCCGACAATGGGCTCCCGCCGTTCCCGATCTCGGTGAATGTCTCCAGAATGAGCCTGTACAACCCGAATATATTCTCCATTATCAGCGAGCTTACCACGAAATATAAGGTAGACCCCAAATACTTCCGCATAGAGATCACCGAAAGCGCCTACAACGACAACCCCACGCAGCTCCTCGACACCATAGGGCGGCTCCGCGGGAAGTGCTATCCCGTGCTGATGGACGATTTCGGCAGCGGTTATTCCTCATTGAATACGCTCAAGGACATTCCGATCGATATTTTGAAGCTCGATATGAAGTTTATGCAGGGCTTCGAGAAGAACGGCAGGGTGGGGACGATCGTCACCGCCATCGCCCGTATGTCCAAGTGGCTGAACGTCCCCATGCTCGCGGAGGGCGTGGAGACCAAGGAGCAGTATGACTTTTTGGTAAGCGTCGGCTGCTCGTATATCCAGGGATTTTATTTCTCGAGACCCGTTCCCGAGAAGGACTTCACCGATCTGGCAGCTATGGATGAGGTCTCGGCTGCGGGGGAGATCATCGAGAGCGGCGAGGCGGACTTCAACGTCAACGAGCTTCTCGGCAGCAACCCCATCGTATCGAAGTTCATAAACAGCGTCTTCGGCGGTCTGGGTATCTATGAGATGGTCGGAGACAGATTGGAGCTTATCCGCGTGAACGACGGTTATCTGCGCATCATGGGCTATTCCGTCGATGATCTTACGGGTGAAAATATCGACATCTGGCAGCACGTTCACCCCGACGATGTGGAGATTTCGAGAAACGCCTGCCTCGAAGCCATGAAGACGGATAAGGCTGTCCGCGCGACAGTCCGCCGCTTTGACCGCGACGGCAAGCTGCTCTATCTCGAGGGCATCCACAGACGCTTGGGCGGCTCCGACGACAGCCCGATCTTCTGCATCGCGTTCAACGATATCAACGAGCAGCTGCGCAGCGATAAGATAATAGAGCGCTCAAAGAGCCGCACCGAAGAGGTGCTCAACGCCACGAATTCTATTATCGTCGATGTGGATTTCGAGATGGGCGAGGTGTTCTTTGTAGGCGATTGGGATCACGACGCGCGTCTTGACAAGATAGACATTTATTCCGCGCCGCACAGTCCGTTTGTGGATATAGTCCACCCCGACGACCTTGAGAAGGCGGAGCGCTTCCATGCGGAACGCGTTCCCGGAAGACAGGTCATGGAGATCCGTCTGAAAAAGCGTTCGGACGGGGAATACTACTGGTGGAGATTTTCCGTGGTACGCCATTTCGGCGCTGACGGGAAACAGCTGAGGCTCGTTGCCACCGCGATGAACATCAACACCGAAAAGACCTCCCAGCTGGCGCTGCAAAAGGCGAATATGGGCATAGACGAGGCAATGACCAACCTCTCTGTGGGGATACTTATACTTGAGATCTCCGACGAGGATAAGCCCAATATACTTTTGTGCAACGATATGTTCCGAAAGATCGTCGGCAAGAGCCGCGTTGACGGCGATTTCCTGAGCGATCTGAACGACAGTGTTTCAGAAGCGGATATAAAGCGCATCACCGACGCGGTGAAAAAGGGCTCCGCGCATACGGAATACCGTGTGGAGAAGGACGACGGCAGCACGGCTTGGGTCGATCTGACCCTTGCGCCGTCTCACCTCGGCGGAAAGAAGCGCACCTATATGGCGGTGGTGTCGGACGTTACGGAACGGCACAAAAACAGGGCGAACCTGGACGCTATCGTCCGCAGCCTCGACAGCGGCTTCGCGCTCGTGAGCTCGGGCGGCGGCAAGCTCTCCGTAGACATGGCGAATGACAAGTTCTATGATATACTGAGCGTTCAGCACGGAAACGAGGGGCGCATCGCTCAGATCGTCTCGGCTGTGCTGTCCTCGGGCAATGACACCGCCGATGTTCGCATACGCCAAAACGGCGAGAAGAGCATCGTGCGCGTTCATGTGGAAAAGGCGGACGCGGCTGCCAACAGAAGGCGCTGGGCTGTGACCGTAAGCGACGTTACGCAAAAGCGCGCGGAAATAAAGCAGCGCATCTCGGAGCGTCTGAGCAACGCCGACTCGGGGCTCTACGACGAGATCTACGAGATGAACCTCCGCGCGGGCACCCTGAAACTCGTTATGTCGCGCCGTATACCCGGAATGGCTGAGAAGGCGAAGCCGTTCCCGATCTCGGCGCAGATAAGGGAGTGGACGGAAAAGTTCATTCACCCGTCCGACGTAACATTGGCGATGAAGACCTTCTTAGCGCCGATGAACTCCCCCGATTTTGAGGACTCTTACTGCGAGATAAGGATGAAGGACGCTCAGGGCGACGGCGAGTATCACCTCTGCGGTATCGCCGTGGTGCGCTCCAAGTCCGACGCGTGCATGATGTTTATGCGCGACTGTTCCGCGAAGAGGCGTGACGAGGACGTTCCCGCGGCTTCCGAGCTGGATAGGCTGCTTCGCGTGATAACGGGGCATACCCGCCTTTGCGTGGTGGAGTACGACTGCATCACAAACCGCGTGATCTGCTCCGCGAACCTTGAGGATTATTCCACGCCAGGGCTGAGCGAGGACGGTATGTGCGGACAGCGCGGCTTCGGCGGCATATTCGATATCCTCCCCGACGACCGAACGGCGTTCGACGAGTTTTTGAAGACCCTTTGCGAGGACGATGCCGAAAGAGCCGTTACCGTACATATCAGGACGGCTGACGGCGAATTCGAGTGCAGAAGACTTACGGCGTTCCTCAAGCGCGACGGCGGCTCCGCCCGCATAGTTATGGCGGTAAGCCGCGCCGTAGCGGACATTCAGGAGCTGACAAAGGCGGGAGACGCGAACGACTTCCTTCATAAAACCGTTCGCAATATCCCGCTCGGCATCGGCATATTCCGCATCGAGAACGGCAAGCCCGTTCCCGTATACATCGGCGAGAACGTCTATGAGATGTACGGCATTGACAAGGATAAGGCGGACGCTCCCGTTTTGCCCGCCGAGAAGCTTATGGAGGAGGGCGAGCTGTACAACGGCGCGGAAGGCGAATACGCGCTGGAATCCTACCACGCGGACGGCTCCAAGTTCTGGCTCTCCGTGAAATATCACGTCATCGAGGAACAAGGCACGCTTATGCTGTACGCGGCGCTGTCCGACGTGAGCGACAGGGTCGAGAGCCTTCGCCACGAGGCGGCGGAGCAGCAGATGTATCAGGTATTGCTGTCCGAGACGGGCACGGTGCTGTTCGATTATAAGACCGAATCGGGAACGCTTTCGTATTTCAGGCACGACGGCGGAGAACGCGGACGTATCGCCGAGGTCGAGCGGCTGCTGGACGATCCCTCGGAATTTACGCTCCTTACGGGCACCGACCGCGCGAACTTTATCGTTATGCTGCGCTCGCTCATCGAGGAAGCCGGCTCCTGCGAGCTGCCCGTTCGCATAGAGGTGGACGGCTACCCGAGGCGGTACAAGGTATTTATGAAGAGCGTGTGCGATCCCGATGGGAAAGTATACGAGATCATCGGCAAGATGGAGGACGCGGAGGACGAG
>CAYPWI010000159.1:0-5719 GCA_964414395.1 uncultured Ruminococcus sp. | reverse complement strand
TATCTCGCAGTGCTTCTGATGTTGATTTTGAGACTGCTTTTCATTTATCAATGGTAGACGAGGCGTATGTCGATTTTGGAGGAACTACCGCAGTGCCGCTGCTGAAAGAGTATGATAATCTTGTAATTATCAGGACTTTTTCTAAGTCGCGTTCCATGGCGGGTATGCGCTTAGGCTGGGCTATGGGCAGCCGCGACGCGATAGCTGCAATTTACGCCGCTAAGGACAGCATGAATTCCTATCCCATTGACAGCGTGGCGCAGGCGGCGGGTATCGCGTCCATAAAGGACGAGGAATATTTTCAGACAACGCTTAAAAAGGTCATTGCGACGCGTGAAAGGCTGGCATCGGCGCTTCGCGTAATGGGCTTTCAATTGCCCAACAGCAGCACGAATTTTCTCTTCGCGACACACCCCAATATTTCCGCAAGGGAGATATTCGAGCACTTGAAGACCAAGGATATTTACGTGCGGTGGTTCAACAAGCCGCGTATCGACAATTATCTGCGCATCACCGTAGGCTCGGACGAGGATACCGACAAGCTTATTTACGAGCTGAACGAGTTTATCTCCGAGGTCGTGAGGTCAAAGAAAGAACGCGCGGAGAACAGCTGATGGACAAGGTGATAATAGATACCGAACGGCTGTTTATGCGAGAGCTAGTTCAAGAGGACTTCGACGATCTGTGCAAGATCCTCCGGGACGAGGAGACTATGTACGCCTATGAGGGTGCGTTCTCCGAAAAAGAATCGCACGAATGGCTCGACAGGCAGATCGAGCGCTATCACAAATGGGGTTTCGGGCTGTGGGCGGTCATTCTAAAGGAGAGCGGAGAGCTTATCGGGCAGTGCGGGCTTACCCTACAGCCGTGGAAAGGCGAAGAGGTGCTCGAAATAGGCTATCTGTTCCGCCGCGATATGTGGCACAAGGGCTTCGCCACGGAAGCCGCCAAGGCGTGCAAGAAATACGCTTTTGAAGTATTGAACGCTTCCGGGGTCTGTTCTATAATCCGCGACACGAACATTCCCTCGCAGAATGTCGCGCTCCGAAACGGCATGACTAAGACCGACAGCGTCGTGAAACACTATAAGGGCGTGGATATGCCGCATTTTCGGTATATCGTAAAAAAATAATGCTATAAAGGAGAGGATCATTATGAAGATCGAAACACAATGCTTACACGAGGGTTACACCCCCAAGAACGGCGAACCGAGAGTTATGCCGATAGTACAGAGCACGACTTACCGCTATGACTCCACGGACGACGTGGCGGCGGTATTCGACGACCCGACCATCGGGCTTATCTACTCGCGCTTCGAGAACCCTACAACAGATGTTGTTGAGAAGAAGATCGCGGCGCTCGAGGGCGGCGCGGCGGCTATGTGCACTTCAAGCGGTCAGGCGGCTTCGCTGCTGTCCGTGCTCAATATCCTTGAGGCGGGGGACAGCTTTATTGCAAGCTCGTCGATCTACGGCGGCACTATCAATCTTTTCGGCTTTACGCTCAAGAAAATGGGTATCGAGTGCATCTGGGTAGATCACGACATTTCCGAGGAAGATCTTGACAAGGCGTTCAAGCCGAACACCAAGGCTGTTTTCGGCGAGACGCTCGCAAACCCCGCGCTTACCGTTCTGGATATCGAGATGTGGGCGAGAGTGGCTCATAAGCACGGCGTTCCGCTGATCGTTGACAACACGTTCGCGACGCCCATTCTCTGCCGTCCTATTGAGTGGGGCGCGGATATCGTCGTTCACTCGACTTCCAAGTATATGGACGGTCACGCGGTTCAGGTCGGCGGCGTTATCGTTGATTCCGGCAAATTCAACTGGAAAAACGGAAAATTCCCCTGCATGACCGAGCCCGACGAGAGCTATCACGGGCTTATCTACGCCGAGAAGTACCCCGACGCGCCCTATATCACCAAGGCGCGTATGCAGCTTATGCGCGACTTCGGGTGCTATCCCGCGGCACATTCATCTTTCCTGCTGAATTTAGGTCTGGAGACGTTGGCTGTGCGCATGAAGCAGTACTGTGAGAACGCTTTGAAGGTAGCCGAATATATCAAGAGCACGGGCAAGGCGGAATTCGTGACTTATCCCGCGCTGGAGGGCAGCAAGGGTCACGAGCTTGCAAAGAAGTACCTCCCGAACGGCACGAGCGGCGTTATCTCGTTCTCCATAAAGGGCGGGCGCTCTGTTGCCGTGAAGTTTATGGATTCTCTGAAACTCGCTTCCAACGAGGTACACGTTGCTGATATCAGGACTTGCGTTCTGCACCCCGCGTCCGCGACACACAGACAGCTCTCCGACGAACAGCTTGTAGCGGCGGGCATCGACGGTGGTTTGATCAGATTGTCGGTAGGTCTTGAAAATGTTGATGATATCATAGCCGATCTCGAGAACGGCTTTGCAAAGATATAAATATGCTCGAAATTCCCGAAAGGCTGAATTACGCGGAATGGGAGGGTGAAAGCTTTTCCGTTCCGCGGGAGCTTATCCTCGATGAGAACGCCGAGCTTTCCGACGCGCTGAATGTGTTCTATAAGGCGGGAGGGTACGATTTTTTTTAGGTCGTCGATCCCGAGAAATACGCGGCGGCGTGGGTGGAGTTCGTTGGCAGCTTGTACGCCGATATTGAGGACGGGCGTTATCCACAAGGCGGCAAGCGGTTCGTCTTCCCGTTTTCCGAGGAAACAAGAAAAGAGCTTGAGGAGCAGGGCGTTCCAAATAGGTTTACAAGGGATTTTTGAACAAATAAAATAGGGCATTATGTTATGAAGTTTAAGACTATAGAAAAGAACGGAATTCTTTGCGCGGTCGTCGTTGCCGATGAAAAGGTCATAATCGACGCTCAGAGCGCGCTTGATCTGCTTATGAGCGCGAAATACGACGCGGGAACGAAAAATATTGTTATCGATAAGAATTTGATCGCGGACGATTTTTTCATTCTGAGTTCCGGGCTTGCGGGCGAGATCCTGCAAAAATATGTGAACTACGGGGCGCGCATCGCGATATATGGAGACTATTCACATTATACAAGCAAGCCGCTCAAGGACTTTATGTATGAGAGCAACAGGGGCAAAGACGTTTTCTTCGTTTCTTCCGAGGAAGAAGCGATAGACGCGCTGACAAGGTGAGGTATTATATGATGAAAGCATCACACCAAAATGTAAAGAAGATCGCGGCTGTTTTACTGACCGCGTCCTGCCTGTTTCTGACGGGCTGCAGCGTCGCTTTCGCGCGTGAGGAATACGATAATACGGGTGTGATAGCGTCGGGTGACGACAAAACCGTGGCGTTTGGCTTCGATCTGACCGAGACCGCATATAACATGGTCAAATGGGAAGCTTCATCGTATGACGGACGCGCGACCGTGTGGAAGGTGAATACTGTCGACGACTATCAACAGCCCATGACCGTGCGGCTTAGCGCTTCAAAGGGACAGGCAAAGCTTGCACTTGTTGACAGCAAAGGCAATGTTACTACGGTGGCGGAGTGCGGCGAAGATGACAAAAAAGTAGTTGTGGAGACAGTGCTCTCTATGTCAGCGGGTGATAACCTGTTCAAGCTCGTGGGCTATGGCTGCAAGGACGTTGAGGTGCAGATCACGCTGAAAAACGGCGAGATAAACACGAGCAATGAATAATGCTTTCGATCGGAGGTTGACCGATATGAAAAAATTGGTGTTGACTTTGAGTATGGCGCTCTGCCTGTTCTTGACAGGCTGCAATAACGAATTCGCCAAGAATGAGTATGACGATCTTTCAAAGATCGCCGCGGACAACGACCGCTACAGTCAGACGATGGCGGTGACGAAAACGAACAAAACCGGTTTTTCTATCGATATCGGAAGTTTTGACGGGCGTTACAGCGTTTTCAATTATTTCGCGAATTCCGACTGCAATATGATCTATAACTTGACATTCGAGCTTGGCAGCGGAATGGCGAAGATCGTGTTTGTGGATGCGGAAAAGAATGTTACTACGATCGCGGAGCGCGGTAATTCCGTAAATGACGCCGAGGGCGTTATTATTCGTGAAGGTTCGCTGCAGCTTAGAAAGGGCAGAAACAGCTTCAAACTCGTGGGTTATGATGTTAAGAACGTAAAAGCCGAGTTTTCCCTGTCGGAAGTCGGCGAGGTCGAGAGATAAATGATAAATAAAGAATAGGAGACAATGATTTGATCACAGTAAGCGATGTAAATGTGAGTTTTGGCGGTCAGGTGCTTTTTAAGGACGTTGATCTGAAATTCGTCGGCGGCAACTGCTACGGCGTTATCGGCGCGAACGGCGCGGGGAAGTCCACTTTTTTGAAAGTTCTCTGCGGCGAGCTGGAGCCTACCAAGGGCACGGTGACGCGCTCCGCGGAGATGAGAATGTCGGTGTTAAGACAGGATCACTACGCGTTTGATGAGTACACGGTGCAGGACACCGTTATCATGGGCAACAAGAAGCTCTATGATATTATGAAAGAAAAGGACGCGCTATACGCTAAGGAGGACTTCTCCGACGCGGACGGCGAACGCGCATCGGTTCTTGAAGCGGAATTCGCCGAGATGAACGGCTGGGAAGCCGAATCGGACGCGTCAAAGCTCATACAGGGCTTGGGGCTTCCCGAGGAAATTCTCTATAATCAGATGTCGAGCCTTTCGGGCAACGAGAAAGTAAAGGTATTGCTTGCGCAGTGCCTGTTCGGCAACCCCGATATAATCCTCATGGACGAGCCGACAAACCACCTTGATGTGGAAGCTGTCTCGTGGCTTGAGGATTTTCTAGCCGACTACTTCGGAATGGTCATCGTCGTATCTCATGACCGCCATTTCTTGAATAATGTCTGCACTCATATCGTTGATATCGACTACGGCAAGATCAAGATGTATGTCGGGAATTATGAGTTCTGGTATGAAAGTTCGCAGCTCATTCAGCGTATGATAAAGCAGCAGAACAAGAAAGCCGAGGAAAAGATCAAGGAGCTTCAGAACTTTATCGCGCGTTTCTCCGCCAACAAGTCAAAATCCAAGCAGGCGACTTCCAGAAGAAAGCTGCTTGACAAGCTGACCGTCGAGGAAATGCCCGCAAGTTCCAGAAAATATCCCTATATCGGCTTTGATATGGAACGCGAGGCGGGCAAGGATATTCTTCAAGTGACCGGGCTTTCCAAGACCGTGGACGGCGTGAAAGTCCTCAATAATGTAAGCTTCACGGTAGCCAAGGGCGATAAGATCGCGTTCGTCGGCTTGAACGAGATCGCGGTAACTACGCTGTTCCGTATTCTCGTTGAAGAAATAGAGCCGGACGAGGGTACATTCAAGTGGGGCGGCACGATCACCACAAGCTATTTCCCGAACGACAACAGCGCGTTCTTCAACGGCTGCGAGTTGTCCATAATAGATTGGATGCGTCAGTTTTCCACCGACGAGACCGAGAGCTTCCTGCGCGGGTTCCTCGGGCGTATGCTGTTCTCGGGTGACGATGTTTACAAGCCCGTAAACGTGCTTTCGGGCGGCGAGAAGGTGCGGTGTATGTTCTCAAGAATGATGCTGTTCCACTCGAATGTGCTGATTCTCGACAGACCGACCAATCACCTCGATCTCGAGAGCATAACTGCCGTAAACAACGGGCTTTCGGAGTTCAAGGGGAATGTGCTGTTCGCGTCGCACGATCACGAAATTCTGGATACCGTTCCCAATCGGATAATCGAGATCACCGAAAACGGCTGCT
>CAYPWI010000158.1:0-5724 GCA_964414395.1 uncultured Ruminococcus sp. | reverse complement strand
CATTTCTTCGAGCATGGTGAAGCAGGTGGCGATGTTCGGCGGGGATCTGTCGAAGTACGTTCCCGCGGTCATTCATGAAGAGATATCCGCGAAGCTCACCGCCGAGTTCGCCGCAAAGAAGCGCGCGGCGGAGCTCAAAAGGCAGCAGAACAGCTGATCGTTCACGAAAAGGAGTGTAAAAAAATGGATAATTCGTATTCAATAGAAGAGCTTATAGAGATGCTTGAGGATCTGCTGAGCGACGCGACGCGCTTTCCGTTCGGCAAGAAGGATCTGGTCGATATCAACAAGCTGAGCGAGATCATCGCCGATATGCGAATGGTGCTGCCTCTGGAGATACAGCAGGCGCAGAAGGTCGTGATGGACAAGAACAACATAATCGCCGAGGCGCGCGGTGAAGCCGAAAGCATTATCCGCAAGGCGGAGCAGCGCCGCGCGGAGCTTCTCGAGGAGAGCGAGCTTGTAAAGGAAGCCCGCAAGCGCGCGACGGAAATGCTCACCGACACGCAGAACAGGTGCATAGATATGCGCAAGTCCACGGAGGATTACGCGGACAAGCTGCTTCGGCGCGTGGAGGATCTTCTCGTGACCGATCTCAACAATCTCAAGATACTGCGCGGCGGCATAGTGGGCACGCAGAACGAGCTTCGCGGCGCTCCCAAGATACAGCCGGTAGAGAAGCCGGGCGAGTGATCGAATAAACAAAATAGTAAAAAGGGACTGTTTTTTACAGCCCCTTTTTTCTATAAAAAAACACCGGCGGTCTCGAAAAACCGCCGGTGTGATCCCGATGATTTATTGTTCCGGCTCACGGCGCAGGTAAGGAGGACAAGCGCCGTGTTCCGGAAAATTTGTCTGCCCGCGCAACGCGGTCATTCTCCCGATGATATCAGGAGTTGAGGTAAAGCTTGATCAGCTGGAGCACGTCGTAAACGTTCAGCGAGTTATCCTCGAAAACGTTAGCCTTCCAGTTGGACGCAGCCGACGCATTGCTGAAGTATGCCTTGATAGTGCCGAGAACGTCTGTTACGTCGAGCTTGCAGTCGTTGTTGAGGTCGCCGAGCTGCTTGGTCTCGTTTGCGACTACCACAGCGTACTTAGCCGATTCGGTCACGGGAACGACAGCCTTGCCGTCCGCGCCGATGGGAGCCGCCGCAACGAATACGAGCGTACCGTTGCTGTTGACCTTGTAGAGGTTCGCGAACTGCGGAGCCGCTGCTGTCGGTCTTGCGGAAGTTCTTACGGTGAGCGTTGCGGACTTGCCGAGGTTTCTCGTCTTGGTGGTATCGAACGCGATAGTCTGCGTCGGCGCGGTACCCTTGATGGTGCTTACCTGGCTCTCGCTTACGGTCGAGGACTCTACCTTGAGGTATACCATGGAATTGGTATCTTCCATCTCGGAGGGCTTGAACGTCCACTCGAATGTGGAGTCTACGGGAACGCTCAGCGTCAGATCCTTCTTAGCCGCGTCGTCGAGCGCGCTGCTCAAAAGTCCCGTCGTGCCGCTCGGGATAGATACGGACGAGCCTTCGGTCGCGTCGTTGATCTTGTCGGAAGGAGTCGTAGTGCTGCCGGAGGATCCGCCGGAGTGGCTTCCGCCGGAAGAAGATCCGCCGGAGGACGATCCGCCGCTGCTGCTGCCGGTCGATCTGAATGTAACATCTACCGTTACATTGCCCGCGGGCATTTTGAACGTGCGGGTATTGCCGCTTCCGGAAACCGTGATTTTCTTGCCCGATGCGTCCTTAACGGTTACCTTGTTTACAGCGTATCTGCTGCTGGAAGGTGTGATCGTAAGTGTAACGGTGTCGCCTTCCTTAGCAGTTGGCTTGTCGGCTGTTACGGTACCGTTTGTCGTCGGATTAACCGTTACGGTGTAGGTCGATGCAGCGGTCTTGTTCTTGAGAGTTACCTTGATCGTAATATCATCATCGGGCATTGTGAACGTATACTTGCCGTCCGTGAGTTCGATCTCGGTCTCAGTTCCGCCGGTAGTGGTGGTATAGGTGATCTTGTCGATCTCCTTGCCGTCGGGTACAGTACCAACGGTCACTGTTACCGTGTCACCCACAGCCGCGGTCGGCTTGTCAACAGAAACTATTGTTGACGAATCGGAATCGATGTTGACACTGTGAGATGTAACAGCCTTGGAAACCGAGTAAGCTACGTTTACGTCACATGAGTTCTTGTAACGATCCGCGTCAGGGTCGCCTGCCTGACCTACCTCAAATACGCGCTGTGTTCCCGTCAATGTTACGGCTACAACGGCGGTTTTATCCGTTGTTGTAACATCTGTTGTAACAGGAGGAGTCTTTAAGCTCATCGTATAATCGGTTGTCTTAGTGAGACCAAGCTTTGTCATAAGAGCCTCGACCTCAGCCAAAATCTTATCGTCAGCATCAGGCTGATTCTCGGTGAGTGCAACAGCGGTAGTTACGTCAGCGGGCTTAGCTACAACGACCTTTACGGTAACGGCGCCGGGTGTCGCGCTGCTGTCGAGAACATATGTTGCTTCCTGTGTCGTACTAAGCTTTATGGTCACGGAAGCCGCTGCATCGCCGTCGGTGTAAGCTACAACGAGATCATAATCGGTACCCTTCTCAAGTGTCGGAGCGGGTGATATAGTATTTCCACTTGCGTCGGCTGCGGAGAAAGAAGGCTTATAATCGGCAAGCGCGGCTTCTACCTTAGCCTTTGTCGCCTCGTCAATATAGATCGTCTTCGCTGTGAATTCGGGTTTCAGCGTGGAGAGCTTAGCCTTAGCCGTAACTTTGATAGTAACCTCAGCCGAATTGTCGGCGTCAGTCTTAAATACATAGTTATCGGTATCTACAAGAGCGTATGTCAGCTTGACATCGTACTCTGAATCGGCGGTTCCGCCAGTGAGAGCTGTCTTGTCTACCGTCACGGTGTAATCCGTACCTTCGGTCATATCGGCAAGACCTTTAAGATCAACGGCATCCTTCAGAGCTTCCTTGATACGTGCGTCGTCAGCGTTGATAGGAAGTTCGATCGTACCATCAACATAAGTGCTGAGTTTTGCGGGATCTTCAACCTGTTCCTTCGTGTACGCTATAGTCAGCACGAGGTCTGACGGCTCGGTGAGATCTACCATCTCGTTGTCAACAGCGGTAAGCGCAACTGTTACCTGTGTATCGCTGTCCTTTGTTACCGTCAGTTCGTAATGTGTTTTTGCGGTAAGGGTAACGGAATCGGTGTTGAAGGTCGGTGTTTTAACAAGCTTCTCAACGACCTTGTCGATAGTATTCTCATCGGTATAGGACTTTTTGTTCTTGGCAAGGGTGAGAGTTGTGCTGTTAAGCTCTCCCACATCGGGGTCAACCGTGTCAAGCTCGAGTGCGTCACCAGTAACTTTCATCTTCTTGACTTCGATGATATAATCATTTGTCTCGGAAGCGTCCGCGATGACATACTTCCCGGAGGTATCCTTGAGAGCGGCTGTTACAGTGACTTTGTAGCCATTGGTATCCTTTGCGGCAGTTCCTGCGGTCAGCGTGATAATGTCGGCGTAGTCCTTGCCGGGACCGTTGCTCTTGTCAAGATAAGCGGTGATCGCATCTTCAACGACCTTCTTTGTCTTATCTGTAAGTACATCGGTGAGATCCGCTACTTGATAATTGCGGTCTGCCGAAGCGAGGATAGTATCATAATCAAGCGTGATCTCCTCGACTATCTCAATGTCCTGTGCGGTGAGACCTGCGCTAACCGTGAAATTAGCATCCGAAACGGCAGCTTGTGCTACCTTAACGGTCAGCTTGCCGGCAGCGCTATCGGGGGTAACGGTGAGTTGATATTTTGCAGCTACTTCTTTGATCTGAGCTTCTGTAAGATCAGCGGCAGTAGTGTTGTCGTTGATGGTTCCGGTCAGCTTGGTGATCTCGAGGTCGGCTGCAACATCATCAGCAACTATATCGCCAAATTTGCCAAAGGCGATCCGGAGCTTGCCGTCGTCCGTCCACGTCTGAGCTGCGCCGTCCTTGACCGCAACCTCGAAGCCTGTGATATCAAGCTTTGCGATAGCCTCGTTTACGGTAACATCTACGGTGAGGTCAACCTTATCCGCATCGGTATCAAATTCATAGTTGCCTGCACCCGAGTTCAACTCCACAGTCAACTTCACTGATGTTTCAAAAGTAGTGCCATTCTTTGTAACGGTAACGTCATCCGCCGTTACAGTTTTGATCTTGAACTTTCCGCTCAAATCGGTGATCTCGGAATTATCAGTGGCATCTTGAAGCTTAACAAGGTCTGCCGCCGTCGCCTTATTGCACGCGTCAACTACAGCAGCCTTGATCGCATCTATGGTGTCTTTATCGGTTGCGCCGGCGGTTACTTCTACCTCTAAGTTTGCAGTTGAAGTCAATGCAGCCTTGATCACGGTCGCGGGGATCGCCTTTACAATATCCGCTGTTATTTCAACTTTGATATTGTTTACAGTTGTGCCGTCGGGTTCAAATTTCACATCGGATACGGTCATTGAGTAGTAGAATTTGTCATTATCTTTTGTTATGCCGTATTTAGTAAGATCAGAATCGGCTAAAGCTGCAAATCCACCGGGGAGATTATCTGTGTCGACCTCGTAGTTATCAGCAGGATCTACCACAAGAATAAGCACATCGTCGTTCGTTACCTTAGAGTTTGCCACCGCAACATTTTCCGCAGCAGCATATGTGTCATCGCCGGTCTTCTTCGATGCCATTACGGTTACAGCAGCATTACTGCCGGAGTTGTCGGTGACTGTAACACCAGCTTCGGGAGTCTTAGCCTCAACAGTTACAGGCACGTCCGTTACTGTGATCTCGATCACGCCGTCACCATCGTTGTCATCTTTGAAGCTGTGACTGTTCTTATCATTTAAGGTGAGCTTGATCTTTACCGTAGCTTTTGCATTGTTGTCGGTAAGGGTAACAGGGGTGCTGTCAGCAAGAGCGATAGCGTAGTCTGTGAAGTCATCGGTTCCGCCTTGACCATCGGGAACGGTGACGGTGATGAGCGTCTTAAGTACATCACCGGTCAACGCCGTCGTAACTTTAGCTTCGGTTGCCTCGTCAACAGTTACGCCCAATTTGCTAACGTCAGCAACAGCCTCGGCGGTAACTTCGGTCTTGGTGGCTTCCGTGAACTTAACATTGCTGAATGTTACCGTAATTGTATCGCCGTTTGCAACTGTGAAGCTAGCCTTGCCCGAGTCGCTAAGTTTCAAAGCCACTGTAACGCTGGGGGTGTCAACGCTGGTCAGCGTATATTCTGCGTTATTGGCATCAAAATCAGCCTCCTCGGCATTTGCGTTGGTGTTTGCGGTATTGATCGCCGCGATCGCCTTTGTGAGCAGACTCGATTTATCATTCGTAAAATCATAGGCGTTTGCGGTTTCGGGTTTTGCTCCACTGAGAGTAACTTCATTTGAATCAGTAGCGGTTTCAGTAAGCTCGGTCGTCTCTGTTGCCCAAGCGTCTATCGTAACCGCAGGTGTAAGCTCCGTTGCGTCGTCGGCAAGATAATACCTTGTCTCACCATCTGTGGTAAGAGTGATCTTAGCAGTAGCCGTAGGTGCTGTATCGATTGCGTTTGCCGTGCTATGTACTTCAACCGAATAGTCACCCGCATCAACACCGGTAAGAGTTTCAGCAACCTTTGCCTTTACAGCAGTCAATAGAGTAGGCATACCGCGCCTTGCGGTTTTCGGAAACCTGACCTGATTTA
>CAYPWI010000157.1:1288-5754 GCA_964414395.1 uncultured Ruminococcus sp. | reverse complement strand
AGGTCGGGAAGTTGCCGTCGGGGTTCTCCTGCTCGGGAACCACGATAACGTCCTTAACGCCGATCTCTTTCAGAATACGGCGAACAGGCTTGTTGCCCGTGCCGTTCAGCGGCGAATATACCACCTTGAGGTTGCTTCCCGGAACGAGATCGCTGTGAAGGCTCTGCAAACGGACTTTCGCTATGTATTCATCGATGCACTTATCGTCGATATAGCAGATCTTGCCGTCGGCTACAGCCTGCTTGAAATCAACGGTCTTTATGCCGCCGAACATATCTATCTTGTTTATTTTGGAGAGCACGATATCGGCAGCCTCCAGCGTAAGCTGGCAGCCGTCGGAGCCGTAGACCTTATAACCGTTGTACTTCGCAGGATTATGAGACGCGGTAACGACGATACCCGCGCCGCATTTCAGATAGCGCACCGCCCACGACAGCATGGGGGTCGGCATAAGTTCCTTGTAGATATGTACCTTGATACCGTTCGCCGCGAGGACCGATGCCGCGACCTCGGCGAAATACGTGGACTTGATACGGCTGTCATAACCGATAGCGACGGTCTTTTCAACGCCGTTTTCGAGAATGTACTCCGCAAGTCCCTGGGTCGCTCTGCCGACGGTATAGTAATTCATTCTGTTGGTGCCCGCGCCGATAACGCCGCGCAAGCCCGCCGTGCCGAATTCCAGCTCACGGTAGAAGCGGTCGTTCTTGCCGTCCTCGTCGTTCGCGATGCTCTTGAGCTCGGGGATCAGGTCGGGGTCGGCGGTCGCCTTCTCCAGCCAAAGGTCATACATCTTCTGAATATCTGCCATAACAAAGATCCTCCTTGAAAACATATTTTTAGATAATTAGATTATAACACAGTTCCCCCGAAAATGCAAGCCTTTTTTGTAATTGATTACAAATTTTTTTCTATTAACACACGTTTTTTCGGCAAAATGGCGGAATAATCAAAAAACGCCCTATCCCTGCCGAACTTCGGTATACCGCGTCAGTCCGCGATGACCTTGGGAAAAAGCTTCGTCATAGCCCTTGGAATAAACCTCGTCATAATATTTGCCGCCGCATATTCTTTTGGCTGCGCCCGTGCTGAACTCTTGCAGATCACACATTTCTTCCGCCACCTCATAATCGGCTTTTTTACACAATAACTCAGTTGTTGCCGCTGTATTTTTGGTAGTAAGCTTCTGCCTCATCCAAAGAAATATTGCACCGCTTCATCAATTGATCCAATATCTGCTCTTTTGAAAGACCGACATCCGAACCAAGACCAACAACCGTTTCGGCTCTGCCTATGTCTATTCCTTCGGCTCTGCCTATGCCTATTCCTTCGACTCTGCCGACCTGCTTCATATCACACACATCATCCGCCTCCTTATTTACAACACTATACTCTTCCGACCCGTCTGGTATGTACGCCGGCAGGCGGTTTATGTCCAGCCACAGCGCGTTTACAAGTCCTATCAGGGAAGGACTGTCCGAAAGCTTCTCCGAACGCCCTCCCGCGCGTATTATGATAAGCTCCATCAGATCGGCGGCTTCCCTTTCCTGCCGCGGTGGCTCCGACATTCCCAGCATAGTAAGCGGCTGAAAACCGTACCTTGTTACCGTCGGCTCCCAGGTCTTATCGTCTAATTTGTCGAAGCATATCCATATGCTGTAACATTTATTGAGATGCCTGTAATTTGACTCCTCAGCTCCGCTGCTTATCTGCCGCGAGACCATACGTGACAGGTAATAAACTCCCCGCGAGGCAAGATCATATGACTTCGGCGCGTCGGTCTTTGTCATATAATCGCTCTGCGGCTCGATATCACACCATATGCTCACTTTATCGCACTCATTCATAACAGGAAACAACACATCAAAATCGATGTGCTTGCTATCCTCAAGATCCTCGGGATTTTCTTCCCTCACATAAAAGCCGTCGGGGGTCTTGTCCGACGCGGGGGATCATCTCCTTGATCTCATAAACGCTGTAGCCGCTGTACTTGGGAATGGCGTATTTAAGGCAACACCGCACAAAGACCGCCCTTCGGGCTTTGTACGGCAATTGCTTGCATATTTTCCGTCATATTGCACAATTCGTCCTAGCAAGGCGTCAGCCTTGCGTCGTCCTCATTGTACAATCTGACGAAAAATCTGTCGACGCACTTGCCGCACAATCTTTGTGCGGTGTTGCCTTAAGTATATTCGCGAGCACTATCCTGTATTTCAATATGCGTTTAGCGTCCGCGTCCCCGACAGCGGTGTCTACACTCCCGCCCGTCAGCGGATGCACCGCGGGCGTATCGTCAACATAGCCTGTCTGTCCCGTCAAGCGATCATCTCCTTACTTTGATTATATCACGTTTTTTGGAGAAAATCAAGCGGTCTGCTCGGTTTTCTCGATCTTAGCCTTTCTCTTGTCGGAGATCACCGCACCGATGATCGAAACGATTATCAGAACAACTCCCGCGCCCGCGAATAACGCTCCCACCGTGTAAAATTGCGGCGCGAACGCGGCGTTGAATTCCTTATTTATGTAATCCACGGCGTTATAATGCAGCATGGTCTCTTCCCGCAGAAGAACGGGCAGCGCGGGCACCGCCGCGATCGGGACTATCCCCGCGAACAGCAGCGAAAACCCGTACATTCTGAGACACGCGCAAAATCGCTTTGTAATAACGAGCGCTATCGCGAACATCGCGAGCGATAACGCCATAACGCCGATGATAAGCGGGATCCCCACCGCCGCAGAGGTGTACACACCCGCGTTATTGAGAAGATTTGCGGGGGCGAACTCGTCGAAAGCGGGAGCTACTTCCTCAAGCATTATCTCAAAAAACTCGTAGAAGATGCTGATATCAAGTCCGATGCTCTGCTGTACGCTGTCATGCTGCTTTTTTATCTCGTTCATGATCTGCTCGGGGGAGAAGATCTTCTCGTCATTGCCCGTCAGAAGATAACGCTCATACGGCGTGAGAAGGTTCCCCAAAGCGGGCATTATCCCCGTTTCCTCGAACATCTTCTCCACGTCTTCTACCTCGATATAAGTGCCCACGTCGGCGGAGAGATCGACCAGCGCCTCGGCGAATGTGGAATTTTCGTTTATAGTCTTTGGGAAGTACCATTCTTCCACAAAATCATCGATCTCCTTTTCGTCCCAGAACATTCCAAGCTCCCAATCGGCGGGGTTCATGCTGCTTACCGTTTCGGAAACGACCAACTTTTCGAGAATGTTCCGCGCTATGAGCTGCACCGCCGAGCACAGCGAGAACGCGAACGCCAATATCCCGAAAATTATGCAGACAATCGCCGTTGCCGCCGTGCCCGCCTTTTTGCGCTTTACGGGCGCTAATTTAACATCTTCTTCCATAAAAGACTCCTCTTGAACGCTATTGATACCCCGCCCGCGGCAGGAAAACTTCTTATTGATATCATAGCATTTTATGGAAGAAATGTCAAGAGCGCTTTCACACAAAAAATCTCTCCCCCGAGACCGGAGGAGAGTGATAATATTATGTTTCGGGGATCTCGTAACCCGGCACGCCCGTTTCTATAGGCGCGTGCAGCCAATCGAGATCGGTACTGAAATGATAGTCCACACAGCCGCTCGTTATGCGATTGTCACTTGCGTACCAGCCGCTCTTGCCCGCGTGACCTATCGTCTGACCCTCGCTCACCTTGTCGCCGACGTTAACGGAAATGTCGCTCAGGTGACCGTATGTGACGTAGATATGCTCTCCGTACTTCACCGAGACGAAATTGCCGTAGTCGTTCTCGCGATAGCCCGTCTCAACGACCTCGCCGCCGTCCACGGAATAAACGTCCGCGCCGTATTCCGTGAGGAATTTCGCCTGTTTGAGGAAGAACATCTCATTCTTCATACTTACGGGATCCCATTCGTTGATACCAAGCTCGGACGACCAATTCACGGTTATTATATCGTCGTAGTCCTTGACGGGGAATGTGGTTATATCGTTCGCCCAATCGATGGCGCTCGTGCTGCCCGGCTCCTCGCAGAGATCAGCTCTGAACCGGAGCACATATTCGGGAAGCGCACCGAGATGCCATTCCATACGGATATTCTTGATCTTTACGGAATTTACAGTCGTTCCCTGCGCGTTGTAAAGCCTGTCGTCCTCGCCGTGCAGCTCTCCGAAATACTCATTGTTTACACCGTAAGGCTCGGACACGATAACGCCGTGTTCAAACTTATCAAGATCGACCGCCATCACGGGAAGCCCCGAGACCGCGCAATCATAGCCCCAGCCCGTATCACGCTTCTCGGCGCGGATATCCACGGTCAGCTCGCCGTCAAAGGTCACGTAACCTTTGCGGTACTGCATCACGTATCCGTCCGATCTGTAGAAGCACGAATGAGCTTCCATTATCCTCAAGCCGTTTATCTCATCGCCGACATGATATTTTCTAAACTCGCCCGTCTCGGGATCCTCCAGATATACCAGATCGCCGACCACCAAC
>CAYPWI010000157.1:0-1278 GCA_964414395.1 uncultured Ruminococcus sp. | reverse complement strand
AACATATCCCACGATCCTATAGCGCTGATCTCCAACGGAGCGTCGGTCGGACCAAAGATACCGGAGATCTCAAGGTCTCCGTAGGTGAGCTTTTCGCCGTCCGCGCCGATTATATCAACGGGCAGCACCTCATCGGCGGGCATCTGATACTCGGGTATATCGTCAAAAGAGTCGGAAGAAAGTTCCTGCGGCTCGTACCAAACCTTTTTCCGAAGCTCCTCGGGAAGCGAATTATACCACTTGATATAAAGTTCGCTGTCGTGAGATACATTCCTTACATCGAACGTCTTGCCCTTATAAGAGACAAGTTCTTCGGGCTTTTCGGAGTTGCAGTCGGTAACAGTACCCGAAAAATATTCGGGAACATAGCCCGAAAGCGCTTCCTGCGTATCATCGTTAAGCCAGCAGTACCACATAAGCCAGTTTCTCGCGTCTTTGGACGATACCTGATCAAGATTGTAGGCAATATCGTTATAATAGTAAACATCGGGCTGAGGCGGCATTACACTGCTCAGCGCCCTTGTAAAATCGGAGTATTCCACATATTCCTTGATATCCTCAAGTTCCTCGGCAGTGTACTTTTCCTCAAGAAAGCCGAGGTCGCCGAAACGCACAAAGCCTTTTCCGAGCAGGTACTTCACGTAGTCGGGCATCTCATGCGCCGCAGCTTCCTCCTCGGTGAGTATGGCATAGTCCTGAAACCAATCGAACGCCTCATCGGAAAGCATACGCCTGTCTATAGCAATACCATTATAAAAATACACATCGGGTCGCCACGATATGAACGCACTGACGGACGACGAGCTGAAGTATGAATTTCTTATCAGCTCCTCATATTCCACCCTAGTCATAGGCTCCCTGTAAGCCTTATCGAAGTTTTCCAGATCTTCGGATGACCATTTTGAAATATACAGCCCCATGTCACGCACTCTGAACACATCGTTTTCGGTTTGCTGATCAAAAGTGCCCATGCTGCTCGAAGGCGCGGTATTTACTCTGCCTTTTATTCCCGAGAATACGCAGACGCACACCGCCGCTGCGGCAGCCGCTCCGCCCACGCCCAGCATTATATTGCGGACGGTCTTTTTCTTGGAAGGCTTCTCCGCGCGGAGGATAACGGGACGCTCGCCATCTATCAATTCCAGAAGCTCGGGAGAAAAACCTTCGGCGGCTTTATCTATGGCATTGAAAAGATCTTTGTTATTCATGAAAACCCCTCTTTCGTAAATATTCCAAAAGCTTTTTGCGTGTTCTTTGCAGGGTGACGGCGGCGTTGTT
>CAYPWI010000156.1:0-5783 GCA_964414395.1 uncultured Ruminococcus sp. | reverse complement strand
GGGTCTTGTCTATTGGTTCGTGCGCCGCGCGATGCACAAGAAGCGTTTCGGCGGGGACTTCAAGGAAGTGCGTAGAAGATCGCGCCTGAATGAGATCATTGGGCTTCTGCTGGTGATCTGGTCGGCGCTGATAGTCAGCAGCACGCTGCTCCCGTCCTGGGGACAGGGTTTTCATTTCGTATTTCCGCCGCATTGGAAGCTTATCCCCGAGAGTGTGATCAAAGGGGATATCTTGGGCAAACACGAGCTGCTGAATATGCTGATATTCGTTCCCGTAGGTCTGGCGGTGCCCTTTGTGCTGAAAGGCTCGGGCTTCAGAGTGACGGTGCTCACGGGCTTTTGCGCTACATTCACGATAGAGTTCTGGCAGGGTTTTTCCGGTTCGCGTGACGGCAACACGGACGACGTTATCACCAACACATTGGGAGTTATGGTCGGCTATTTGCTCTATCTGCTGATGAAGCTGATCTTCCCTAAATTCACGGCTAAGTGCATGGTGAAAGCGGAGAACGTGATATAATAAAAAAGCGTTGACTTAGAGTAATAAAGTCGGCGCTTTTTCTGTTATGTAGAATTATCTTGAATAACGCGGGAACGAAAAGCAGTCCATATAAAAAGGGCGGATGATCCGCATTGCAGAAGATTCCGCCCTCTTGATGTTAAAGTCCCGCATTATGTGGCAGCGGAACGCCTGATGTTAAAGCCTCACATTATGTGGCAGTGAAACGCCCGATGTTAAAGCCTCGCATTATGTGGCAGCGAAACACCTGATGTTGTGATCGCGGGCAGCCGGTCTGCCTTTGATCATTTATATTATATCACATCTTTTGTGATCTGTCAACCGTTTTAAAAAGTTTACTTTCTGTAATAAAGCCGAAGTTTTTTCTATCTCGTAGAGCGATTGGCTCTCTTGCACGCCTTCGACTTTTTAAGGCGGCTTCTCACCGTGACGCGGTTCTCGTCGTTCTCGCCTTGAACGAGCGGTTCGCGCGCTCACTCCGCGAGCATCTTCTCCACCGCCGCCATTCTGACGCACACGCAGAACAGCTCCATTGCCTGTCTGAGGTCGCTTACCGACGGATAGGTCGGCGCTATGCGGATATTGCTGTCATGCGGGTCTTTCCCGTAGGGGTAGGTCGCCCCCGCGCCCGTCAGCACCACGCCGCCTTCCTTCGCGAGCGATACTATGCGCTTCGCCGTCCCCTCGGGCGCGTTGAACGAGATAAAGTACCCGCCCTTGGGCTTCGTCCACTCGCCCAAACCGCGCGGCAGGAGCTCCTTCTCCAGCATATAGAGAACGACCTCGAACTTCGGACGGATTATCGCCGCGTGCGCTTTCATATGATCCTTTATCCCCTCGAAGTTCTTGAAATACTTCGCGTGGCGCAGCTGATTGAGCTTGTCGAACCCGATGGTCTGGAACGCCATCTGGCTCTTAATGTACTCGATGTTGTCCTTGGAAGCCGCGATCGCCGCTATGCCGCCGCCCGGGAACGAGATCTTTGACGTTGAGCTGAACTCGTACACCATATCGGGATTTCCCGCCTTGCGGCACTCCTCGACGATGTTCAGCAGATGATCGTGGTCGTCGCTCAGATGGTGAACGCAGTACGCGTTGTCCCAGAATATGCGGAAGTCCTTGGCGGCGGGCTTCATATTCGCGAAGCGGCGAACGACCTCGTCGGAATAGGTGATGCCCGTGGGGTTTGAGTACTTCGGCACGCACCAGATGCCCTTGATCGTCTCGTCGGAGGAGACTAAGCGCTCCACCTCGTCCATATCGGGACCGTCCTTCTTGTATTCGATGGGGATCATATCGATGCCCAGCGCCTCGCACATCGCGAAATGGCGGTCATAACCCGGCACGGGGCAGAGAAACTTCACCTTATCGTACTTGCACCACGGCTTCTCACTGCCGAGAACTCCCAGCTGCATGGCGCGTATCAGCGTGTCGTATTCCATTTGAAGACTGGAGTTTCCCCCCACGATGACCTCGTCTGAGTTCACGCCCAGCATCTCCATGAACATCTCCTTAGCCTCGGGGATCCCGTCCAGAACGCCGTAGGAACGGCAGTCCACGCCGCTCTTTGACTTGTAATCGCCGTCCAGGCAGTGCAGCAGCATATTTATGCTCAGATCGAGCTGCTCGGGAGCGGGTATTCCGCGCGCCATCGTGAGCTTCAGCCCCCTGCTCTTGATCGCCGCGTATTCCGCGTCCAGAGCCTTCTTCTCCTCGGCAAGCTGCCCCTTGTTCATATCACGGTAAAGCATTTCTAATTGATCCTTTCTGTGTTCTGCGTAATTTTAAGATGCGCCGCGGCGGAAAGTCCGCGTCAAATCGTCAAAAAATACAGCGCTTCTGGCGCTTATCTTAGAATATTATATCACCATAAAGGCTTTTTTGCAAGTGATTTTTCTTTGTCTTGCAAAAAATCGTCAAAAAGCAAGAAAAACGCGCCGTTTTTAGGGCGCGTTTTGCCTTTTTTCACAAATTCACATTCGCGGGACAGCAGAATACCGTTTCAGACTTCTCCGCCGTCCGCGTCCTCCGAGCTGTCGAGATTGGCTACTATCTCGCGCAGGCGGTACAGCTCGATGATGTTCTCAATGCGCTTGCGGACAAAGTTTATGTTGAAGGGCTTGGCGATGATGTCCTCCGCGCCGTACTCAAACGCCTTGGTAAGCGCCTTGTTTGAGGTGTCGGCGCTGATGATGAATACGGGCACCTTGTAGACATACTTGTTCTTGAAGAAATAATCCAGCAGACCGAAACCGTCCAGCACGGGCATCATGATGTCGGACAGCACGGCGCATATCTCGTCCTTGTGTTTTTCGTATTCCTCAATGGCTTTAAAGCCGTTTTCAGCCTCTATGATATTGTAGCTCGGGAACATATCGCAAAGCATAAGACGATTGAACTCGTAATCATCGACTATCAGCAGAGTGTTCTTTTCGGTCATGGTGAATCCTCCGTGCGGCGGCAGCCGCTGAAATATTCGGTGTCAGACGGCTTGTTTTCGGAGATCTTTACGTCTGGCAGATCTTACTATATACATTTTACCACATTATTTAAAAAATGTCAAGTTACCTCTTGTAAAAAATGCAAAAGTATGTTATAATTATTGTATGACGCGGACCGCCCGTCTGCCCGCGCACCTGCCGCAAACGGCTCCGCTGCGGCATATGACGCGTTTTCTTGAACGTTCTTCCGGCAGAGGACATTTAAAAAAAGTTTTTTTGCCGTGCTGTTATTTTTAAGTTTTTTTATCCGGAAAGGAAGTTTTAGTCAATGAAATTCGGAAAAAGATTTTTATCCGCTCTACTCGCCGCCGTCGTTTCCGTTCCGTCCGCCGGGACAGCCTATCTTACGGCATACGCCGCCGACGATGATGAGATTGAGATGACCTTCGACGGGGAGTACGAGCTTGACGACCTCGTTTATAACTATGATCTTTTTGAAACGAGCGAGACCTCCGCGGAGGTGATAGAGGCTCTGGAGAAGAAGCTTCTCAGCGCCGTGAACAAGCGCAGTCTCAGAGAAGTCACCTTCAAGGACTTGCAGCGCCCCTCTTCGCTCGATCTCAGCGGTATGCAGCTTTCCGACCTTCCTCTCTGCCTGAACTATATGACCAATCTCCGCACGCTCAGGCTTTCCAATAACCGTCTGGATAACGACGGACTGGTCGGTCTCAACTTCATCGGCTGCACACGGCTTACGAACATAGACCTAAGCCGCAACTATCTGACAAGAGTCCCCAGCTGGTTCATAAACAGCCGCGTCACCACGCGCAACATCGATCAGAACTTCATCTCGGGCGAGGATCCGCGCTCCATCAAGGCGCTCGTCGACGAGTATTACTACGTAAACGGCGAGCCGATCGACGAGGGGAGCCTCAAGACGAGGATACTCGATTCGATACGCTTCAACGACGATTCCCGCCTGCCCGAATTCCTCTATGACTACGACGATCCGCCCTATAAGGACGATCCCGACATAGACCCCGCCGTTTATCCCTGCGAGCTGGACTTCGCGTCGTGGGATCTGAAAAATTACATCAACGCCGATGACGAGACCGTCAAGGTGGATAAGGATACCTTTATAGACGTGACCGTCTGCCTGTTTAAGGACACGGAAAGTGCCAATACTAAGACGACGGTCAGGATATTCCTGCTCGACGGCAAGAGCGCCAGCTCGATAAAGCAGCGGCTCAATAAGCTCCTCGACGAATATGACGATATCGCCAAGGACAAGTCGAGCTACACGGAAGCCAGCTGGAACAGGCTCGACGCTGCCCAGCAGACAGCCAAGGCGATCAGCGAATATCCCGACGCGGACATGGAGATGCTTTCAAGCGCGCTTTCCATGCTCAACCGCGCGATGAACGGGCTCGAGAAGGCGGCTTCGACGTTCAAGTCGACCATCGACGCGCTTGTAAAGGTGGGCAGCACGTATAAAGAGGATAACTATTCCCCGACCACGTGGGCACCCTTCAAGACCGCGCTGGATAACCTCAAGGCGATACAGTCAAATAAGGACGCTTCCTCAAGCCAGGCGCAGAGGGCGATCAAGGCGTTCCAGAGGGCGCAGATGAATTTGTCGGGCTCGCTGCTCGAGGTTCCCGCGACAGTGCCGAAATCGGGCTTCGAGGAGATCTACGGCGAGAACAGAACGCGTTCCTACAGCGGCACCATGGTCGACGGAACTAAGTATACATGGACGTTCAACGGCAGAGACATCACCACGCTCGCGGAATTCAAGCCCGAGGTGAAGAACACCGACGCGGTGGAGGAGAATATCCTTGTGGAAGCGGGCAGTCCCTCGAGATACAGACTGTTCTCGACGGTGCAGACCGCCGAATTCCCGGGGAAAGCGTCGTTTGAGATGGATGTGCGCGATTACGCGGACGGGGAATATTATTTGTACAAATGGAACACCTCGGAGAAGCGCTCCAAGATGATAGGCACGGCGCGCGTCACGGACGGCAAGCTTACGGCGGAGCTGAGCGAGGGCGGCGTGTACTACGCCAGCAAGAACGTCAGCAACTTCGATCTGAACAGCCGCCGCTTCAACATCGACCACACCAAGAAGGCGATCGTTATCCCGCTTATCGGCACATACAACGTATCGGCGCTGCGGAACAGCATGGACTTCGGCGAGTATCTGGTCGTCTCCGACAACAACGGCGACACGGTCTCCAACGTATCCACGCTCTACCCCGGCATGACCGTAAAAGCTCCCAACGGCGACCCGTACACCATCAAGGTCTGCGGCGACACCAACGACGACGGCAGGTATGACGTGGCGGATGTTCTCGCGCTGTTGGACAACATATTGAATGACGACGATCTGACCTACAGTGATGTAGACGGCAGCGGCAGAGCCGACGTTAATGATGTTCTCGGATTGATAAACTACATATTTGAACACTGATCCGAGATCGTACAAGCGATGATCGAATGACCCGCGAGGTGAAAATCGGACGATCGGCAAAGCGTGTATCGGGCGACCCGCGGGGTGAAAATCGGGCGATCGTCTAAGCTATGATCAGACGACCGGCGAGGTGAAAAAATCGCTTTTAGATAGGAGAATAGATGAGCAACACTAAGACGATAGCCGAAAACAGGCAAGTCCGGCACGAGTATTTTATAGTTGAGAGTCTTGAAGCGGGGATAGAGCTGTTCGGCACGGAGGTGAAGTCGATCCGCGCGGGCGGGGTGATCCTCAAGGATTCTTTGATATCGATAGAGAGCGGAGAGGCGTTTATGCGCGGAATGCACATAGC
>CAYPWI010000155.1:0-5802 GCA_964414395.1 uncultured Ruminococcus sp. | reverse complement strand
GCTCCCGAGGAAAGAAAGCTTCAGCGCTTGTTCAGAAACCCCGAGGCGACGCGGCTCATCAAGCGCTGCAACGACTTCGGCGCGGGCGGCGTTTCGGTGGCTATCGGAGAACTCGCCGACGGTCTGGAAATTGATCTCAACGCCGTTCCCAAGAAGTATGACGGCTTGGACGGCACGGAGCTTGCCATATCGGAATCACAGGAGAGAATGGCGGTCGTTGTCGCTCCAGAGGACGCGGAGAAGTTCAAAGCGTTGGCTTCCAAGGAAAATCTGGAGTCCACAGTCGTTGCGACGGTAAAGGCTGAACCCCGCCTTAAGATGAACTGGAACGGCAAAACTATCGTTGATATCTCGCGCGAGTTCCTCAATTCCAACGGCGCGGAGAAGCACACCAATGTACTCGTTCCCGAGGTGAACGTCAGCTACTCGACGGGCAGACACAACACCCCCGAGGATTGGGAAAAGCTCGTTACGGACTTGAACGTCTGCTCTCAGCGCGGCTTAGTTCAGCGCTTCGACAGCACTATCGGCGGCGGAACGGTGCTGATGCCGTTCTCGGGACGCACTCAGCAGACCCCCGTTCAGGCAATGGCGGCGAAGATCCCCGTGCTGAACGGTGTTACAAAGACCGCTTCCATAATGGGCTGGGGATTTAACCCCGCCGTTTCCTCGCAGTCGCCATATCACGGCGCTGTCTGCGCTGTCGTGGAGAGCATAGCTAAGGTAGTCGCGGCGGGCGGTTCTTCAACCAAGTGCTGGCTGACGTTCCAGGAATATTTTGAGAGAACTATGGGCAAGCCCGAACGCTGGGGGCTGCCGTTCTCGGCGCTGCTGGGCGCGTACAAGGCGCAGATAGAGCTCGGGTGCGGCGCTATAGGCGGAAAAGACAGCATGAGCGGAACATATGACGATCCCGAGGTCGAGGGCGGACAGATCAACGTTCCGCCGACGCTGGTATCGTTTGCGGTATCGACTGCCAAGACCGACAACATCATCTCCGCGGAATTCAAGATCCCGTACAGCAAGATAGGCTACATCGCGCCGCTCTACGATAAGAACGGGCTGCCCGACTTCGCGAGCGTCAAGGAAGTCTACAAGACCGTTGAGAAGCTGATCGCGAATAAAAAGGCTATTTCCGTATGGAGCGTGGCGAACGGCGGCGTTGCCGAGGGCATTTTCAAGATGGGTCTCGGAAACCGCGTCGGCGCGAAGATCGAGGGGCTGTCCGATGAGGAACTGTTCAACCCCGTATACGGCGCGTTTATCCTCGAACTGGAGGGCGACGAAGCGCCGCACGGCGTGAAGCTGATAGGCGAGACGCTTCCCGAATTTGAGATCATCTCCAATGGCGTGAAGCTCGATATGGCGAAGCTTGAGGAAAAGTGGAACGGCGTGCTCGAGCCCATGTTCAAGCAGAGAACGAAGTTCCTGCCCGCGCCCGAGAAGATCGAGTACAGGGGCGGCTGCGAGCTGTTACAGAACCATGTTTCTCCGAAGATCGCGAAGCCGAGAGTGCTTATCCCCGTATTCCCGGGCACGAACTGCGAGTACGACACCGCGGCGGCGTTCAACAAGTACGGCGCGGAGAGCGAGATATTCGTTATCCGCAACCTGTCGGCGCAGGATATTGAGGAGAGCGTGGAAGCGTTCGCGAAGCTTATCGGCAATTCGCAGATGATCGCCATTCCGGGCGGTTTCAGCGGCGGCGACGAGCCGGAGGGTTCGGCGAAGTTTATCAACGCGTTCTTCCGCAATCCCAAGGTAACGGACGCTGTAGAGGATATGCTCCACAAGCGCGACGGACTGATGATCGGTATCTGCAACGGATTCCAGGCGCTGATAAAGCTCGGTCTTGTACCGTTCGGTCACATTATGCCGCTGACCGAGGAAAGCCCGACGCTGACTTATAATGAGATAGGTCGTCACCAGTCGCAGCTGGTATACACCAAGATCTGCACGGACAAGTCGCCGTGGCTTTCCAACTGCAAGGTGGGCGATATCCACTCTATCCCGATCTCGCACGGCGAGGGGCGCTTTGTCGCGGGCGGCGAGCTTATGAGAAAGCTGATAGCCAACGGGCAGGTAGCCACACAGTACGTTGACCTTAAAGGCGAGCCGTCTATGGACACTATGTATAACCCGAACGGTTCGATGTGCGCGGTAGAGGGCATCATCTCGCCCGACGGACGTGTTTTAGGCAAGATGGGTCACACCGAGCGTCTGACCGACGGCGTAGCGAAGAACGTCGACGGTGACAAAGAACAGCTGCTGTTCAAGAGCGGCGTGGAGTATTTCAACTAATATCAAAGCCAATAAAAACCGTCTCCACGGAGCAATTTCCGCGGAGACGGTTTTTTATTCATGCTAATTCTCAATTAAAAACAGACAAAAAAGAAGGCTGTTTTTTTACAGCCCCCTGTATAGTATGCTGCTTAACAAGAAACGAGCGGGTCATTTCTTATCGCGTTTATCAATAGCGTATAGAATGAACGCCCCCATTACGGCTATCGCGACGATAACCCCAAAATTCCCGCCCATTCCGACATTAGAGTCGAGGAGAGTAGCGGCGAAACCAAATACTATAGTAGCAAAAAACGCGCCGACATAAAACATTTTTCTCACCTCTTAAGATATAAGCTTCCTCAGAGCGCGTCGGCGCCCCGAGGTCTTGCTTATTATTCAAATTCCGACAAGTGATTATAGCCGCCGTCCTTTATAAGCTTCGCGTAATCCTTGAAGCAGAGGTCGAGGTCTACATCGCCTTCGATGCCGGATATCTTCCCCTTGCAGCTGTATTGCCAGATGCCATAGGGGCGGGTGTATTTCGGCGTTGCTACGTTCCACTCGGCGAGCGCCACTTCGTATTCGGAGAGCCTGTCCATATCGAGGTTGAGCTCGAGCCAGTTCCTGTAGGAATAGATCATAGGGTAGTAGCCCGCGGCTTTCACCTCGGAGAGGAAGACCTCGGCTATCTCGGTCAATTTCTCCTTGCCCAACGGTATCTGGGAATTGTCCTCGAAGTCGAACATAACGGGATAGTCTATCTTGTAGGGCTTGATGGTCTCGATGAAGTGCCGCGCTTCCTCGCGGGCTTCCTCGACATTCATGGCGTAGCAGTAGTGGTATACTCCCACATGGATCCCCGCCTTGGACGCTTCGGTTATGTTGTAGTCGAACAGCTTGTCCACTCTCGAACCCGAAGACGAGCGGATTATCGCGAACTTAACGCCCGACACCGCGACCTTCTTCCAATCAATAGCGCCCTGCCATACGGAAACATCGATGCCCTTTACGCCGTTTTTGAATTCGTCGGCGGGAATGGACGGGTTTGTGGGATCTGTAGGTTTGGTGCTTCGGAAGTCGATAAGCCTTCCGCTTTGCGTGTTGGTGAAGCGAGCGTTTTCGTCCGTGTAATATTTGGTGTTGCTGTAGATCATTGTCGTGCCGCTGTTGAGGATCCTCGCGTGATCCTGGAGATCGACAAATCCCTCAAGCTCCAGCGTGCCGCTGAGCGTGACGGTGATATTGCCCGCCGTGTACAGCATACCGCTGTTCTTGTTCTGCAATCTTCCCGTGACGGTCACGTCGGATTTTACCGGTACGAACAGAGAGCCGAAGTTTACGATACGTCCGCTGCTGTATACGAGCGCTCTCCCCGCGAACGCGGTCTCGGAGTCGCTGTACGCGGCAAACGCCGAGGATATGTTCACCGTGGAATTCTGGGTGAATTTCGCGTGACCGTAATTCTCGAAGAGCGCGCCGTCCGCTATAGACAGCACCCCGCTTGACAGTATCTCGGCGGTCGGGGAAACGATAAGCGTGCCTTTTACGATAAAATTCGCGTCGTTGTATAAGTAGAGCTTCGCGTCTTCACCGATCATAAGGCGGCTTCCCTCGGGAAGTATCACATCGCCCGTCAGACCCGCCATACTCCTTATGTAATAGTCGGTGTTTGCCCGAAGCTCGCTGCTTCCGTCCCACCATCTCCAGTTTTGCGTGTCCGGGGCTTCAAAGGTCTTGTCGCTGCTTATGTACGGTGTTTGAACTGTCGTTCCCGGGTTCTTGCCGGGATCCGTGATCGGCGCTGTGTCGGGATCCGTGCTGCTCTGCGTCGTGTCGGACGTGTTTTTATCGGGATCGATAAGAAGCTCCGCGCCCGTCGGATCTCCCGCGTCCGCGGGAGCCGCGTATGCCGTCAATGCCGCGCTCACCGAAAGAACGGCGGCAAGCAGCACGGCGGCTGATCGTTTAAATAATTTCATGATTACCCCCTTGTCTAAATTGCAGTCCGCGGCGTTGATGCTCTCTCGGCGCAAATTGAACTGGCTGATCGTGAGATTGGGTCTCTCTGTCTTGGTGTATATTGCGCCTGCCGCGAAATTTTCCCTGTATTTATATTTTCTCATATTTTATATGATTTGTCAATCGATTTTTGATAATTTTTTTTAGAAAAATATGCTAATTATTGTATTTTCACGCATTTTCACCGATTTGTGCATAAACTGCTTGGTCAATTGTGATAAAAAGAGCTTTTTTTCGCCCCTCAGATTAGTCAAAGTTCTAAAAATAATAAAAGTTTACAAAAAGTTTAAGATTATATGTTAAAATTACATTATCGGGTCTATGGAACCCTTAAACAAAAATAATAACTCAATAATTCATTTATAAAGCATTATTTAGCGAGGGGTGGAAAATTTGAAGACGGGTCTGATACTTGAGGGCGGCGCTGTCCGCGGGATATTCACCGCGGGCGTGTTGGATACCCTTATGGAGAGCGGGATATATTTTCCGTATGTTATAGGCGTGTCCGCGGGCGGCGGCAACGCTATGAGCTATGTTTCACGACAAAAGGGACGCACCTGCCAAATGATAAACGTTCCCAGAAACGAGTCGTATTACGGATTTCGGCAGCTGATAGAGTCGAGAAGGCTGATAAATCTCGACAAAATGGTATTTGAATATCCGTATAAGCAATTCCCGTTTGATTTCGATACATACTTCAACAGCGGAATTCTTACCGAATACGCCTGCACCTGCATGGAGACGGGCGAAGCGGAATATTTCAGCGAGGATAAAGACCCGGCGCGGCTGCTGACTATCGCCAAGGCGACTTGCTCCGTGCCTATGCTCTGCGACCCCGTAGAGCTTGACGGCAAGCATTATCTCGACGGTTCGATAGCCGATTCTATTCCCATAGAGCGCGCTTTGGAAATGGGCTGCGACAAGCTGGTGATAATCCTCACCAAGCCCGACAGCAACACCGCACCCACGAATTACAGCAAGTTCCGCGCGGTTATCCACGCGATGTATAAGCAGTTCCCGAAGTTCGAGGAAGCGTGCCTTTCCCGCGTCGAGAGATACTGGAAGAACGTGGAGCTTATGGAAGACCTCGAAGAGCAGGGCAGGATAATGATCTTCCGCCCGACGCTCCCCGCTATCTCCAAGTTCGAGAAGGACAGCGGCAAGATAATGGAGTCCTACCGCGACGGCTGCGAGCAGGCGGACGAGAGATTGTCCGAGCTTATGAGCTTTATGGAGACCGTTTCCGAGGTCAAGGTCGGCTGATAGAATACATAACACCCGTTGGCAAGGGGGCTGTAAAAAAAACAGCCCTCTTTTTTGTCCGTTTGGCATGGACTAGCCGTCAGTTTGATATTAACCCTTGGCAGGGTAATGCCACGCGGACGGGGGGACAACCCTTTCCCCTCTCCCCCACCCCCTCCCCCCGCATTTTTCGTAGCTTTAAGCGATTTTACTAATCTTTTAACTCAAAGACCAATGTATCACCGACTGCTTGATCTG
>CAYPWI010000154.1:0-5825 GCA_964414395.1 uncultured Ruminococcus sp. | reverse complement strand
CCAGCATTTTCCCCAGACCTATAGCCATATCGCTGTATCCTGAGAAGTCGAAATAGATCTGAAACGCGAACGCCGCCACGCCCAGCCACGCCGACAATACGGAAACATTCGCCGCGCCCGAAATGGTCTTCCACAGCGCGCCGATATTGTTGGCGAGCAGAACTTTCTTGCCCAAGCCCGCGGCAAATCTTCTTACGCCCTCGCCGAATTTATCGAACGAAAGCGAGCGGTTTTCGAGCTGCTCTGCTATGTCGCGGTAACGGACTATGGGTCCCGCTATAAGCTGCGGGAAAAGCGACACATACGCCCCGAAGGTGATGATGTTTCTTTGCGCTTTGGCGTTCCCGCGGTATACGTCTATGGTGTAGCTCATAGTCTGGAAGGTGTAGAACGATATCCCGATAGGCAGCGGCAGCTCGTGCCGCGGTATACTCCACCCGAAAAGCCCGTTGAGGCTGCCCGCGAGAAAGTCAAAGTACTTGAAGAACATCAATAGCCCGAGATTTCCGATAAGCGAGATGATAAGCCCGATCTTGGCTTTGGGCGTTCCGCGGAATTTTTCGACGAGCCGCCCGCAGGTGTAGTCTAAGATCGTGGAGAATATCATCAGCACGACATACACCGGTTCTCCCCACGCGTAGAACAGCAGGCTGAAAACGAACAGCACCAAATTCTTCGCGCGTTTCGGGACGACAAAATAAACCAGCAGCACGAGCGGCAGAAAGAGCGTCAGAAAGCTAAGACTTGAAAAAACCATAGTCTCCTCCGATCTGATCTAAAGATTAAAATTAGCCGCCTATTATAAAGCCGTCGCCGCCGTCAATGTCGTCAAAGCCGTCATCGGGGAGAATGAGACCGCCGCCGTTGTTTCCGGTCTCTTCGGGCATTACCGCGAGGTTCTCAAGCTTCTTGCCGAACAGGTCTTCCATAGCCTTGTCGATCTTCTTGTATTCGGAGTCGGCGAGCTTTGCCGCTTCCTCCTCGGACATCTCGTCGCCCGCCGCGCCCGCGGTGATGTACATCACAGTATCGCCGCTTCTGAAAATGCGCGTGCCCTCTACCTTCGCCACGTCGAACGGGTATTGTCTTATATAGCTTATCGACTGCGCGAAGCGCTCGTTGAGCGTCTTCACCGCCTCGTCGGCGTATCCGGGCTTGCACTTTACTATCCCCACGGTATCCTGCGCGAAGCTCGTCGGCTGCTTGACCACATATTCGTCCACCTTGGTGAGGTCGAGCCAGCCGATGCAGGACAGCAGTATCTCGTCGTCGGGAACATCGGCGGTGCAGAGATAACCGTCGCCCAGCGCCTTCGATATAGCCGCTTCTATCTCCTTGGGGGAAGGCTCGGAAGCTTCGGGTTTTTCTTCCGGCTTGCTCTCCGGTTTGCTTTCGGGCTTGTTACTTGAGGAACTTTCGGGTTTGCTCTCCGGCTTGCTGTCGGGCTTGTTTTCCGAGGAACTTTCGGGCTTGCTCTCCGGTTTGCTTTCGGGTTTGTTTTCCGAGGAACTTTCGGGTTTGCTTTCCGGCTTGCTTTCGGACTTATTGCTTGAAGGATTTTCCGACTTGCTCTCGGTCACGCTGCTTGAAGAACCGCCGCTTGAACCGTTCGAGCCGCCCGCGTTCTCGTTGGGATTAGCGCACCCGCTGAGAGAAAGCGCCAGAAGCGCCGCCATAATGATCGTCAAGTGTTTTTTCATAATAAATTACCTCTTTCGTTTTATTTCGTTCGGGCTTTGTTTTTGCCCTTCTGTAAATATAACGAACGGGGAATTTAAAATGTCGGGAAATTTTTAAAAAATTTTCTCCCCCGTTTTTTTCGGGGGAGAGATCGTTATTTTATAAGCGCGTAGACCTTCTTTATCGCCTCAACATCTCCGCTTTCGGTATCGGAAAGAACATAGTTTATCACGCCGTCCGTCCATGTCAGCTTTAAATAGGTATCCGCGCCGCTTTTTATTGTGGCGAGCAGGGCGCTGTTTTCTCCGTCGAGCTGCTCGGCGGCTATTTCCGCGCCGTTTATTCCCGAGAAGTCGCCGCTCTGCTTTGAAGCGCGCAGACAGTACCCGTTCCCGCCGAACGTGAAGCGGATATCCGCCATATTGCCGTCGATGATCGTGTATTCGATATTCTCCGCTCCCGCGGGCGCGTCTAATGCAATGCCCAGCCGCGTCTTGAATTCCTCGGGAGAATACACCGCCTCAAACGGACTTCCGCCCAGAACGCCCTGATCGCTCTCGGACGGCGCGGCGACGATCGGAACGACCTTTACGGCAGCCACCGCCACCACCAGACAGGCGGCTATCGGCAGCGCCCATTTCGCTATTTTCATAAACATCGGCGCGTTCTTCTTGACGGCGGGCAGAGCTTTAATATCTTGAATATTGGGGGCGCTTTGAGAATTCTGCGCCGCCTTCTGCCTTATATTAGAGAGCATACGTTCTCTCGCGCCCTCGCGCGGTTCTATGCCGTCTATGGCGGTCTTTATCTTATTATGATCGGTCATTGTGATCCCTCCAGAATATCTTTCAGCCGCTTTCGCGCGTCGGCAAGGCGGTTCCTTATTGTAGACGGCGGAGCGTGCAGCATTTTGGCGATCTCGTCGGTCTGATAACCGTCGTAATAATACAGCCAGACGATCTCTTTATACTTCTCTGGAAGCGCCGTCACGGCTGCCATTAACCTCGCTTTTGTCCGTATTGTCCGCGTCCTCTGCGGCGGGCTCGGGAACATCGTCAAGATAGTCCGTTTTGGTATGCCGCGCACTTTTCAGCTTGTCCTTGCAGTAATTCGCCGCCGTGACGGCAAGCCACTTGCGCTCGTGCGTCTCGTCCGTGAATGTGAATTCTCCGTTCAGGACTTTCACGAACACGTCCTCGGTGCAGTCCTCCGCGTCCTCGGCGTTTTTCATATATGTATAGCAAAGCCTGTATACGTACTTCCAATGGTGTTCGTAAAATCTGTCAAAGTCAAATTCTTTATCATTTTTTGGGGGCACCGAGATCACCTCTTTATAATATAACGAATGAGCGCACGGAAATGTCGGGCGTTTTTCGGAAATTTTCTCCTATTATTTTACCATACTTTTGTATAAATGTAAAGAAGCGTATCGACAGATCCGTAATTTATCACAAAAAGGCGGGTTTTTGTGACTTTTTTCGCCAAACCTCTTGAAATTCCAATTAAAAAGTAGTATAATATTCTAAGCGCGAGGGGTCGCGCTTCGTTTATTCCATTGCCATATAAGCTGACCGCGGGATATGAAGGGGTCGTGTTCTTCGCGGTATTTTATGGCTGTTTACGTTCCGAAAGAAGAGTTTGTACAAACCGACAGCCGCGCCGTTTCGCGGCGTATAATACTCTATAAAGGAGCGTTTCGTATGAAAAGAAAAAGTCTGTTGTGGAACATACTTATCTCGTCTGTCGTGATGCTTGCCGCGGCGCTTATCCTCGTCTGCGCGGTATTCTCGATAAACGTCAGCCGTCAGTATACGCGTTCGATAAAGTCCGACCTTTATCACACTGTCGCGACCGAGTCCGCGAAAATGGACGCGTGGTTCACCAAGCACACCGCCATTGCCGACGGTCTCGCAAAGGCGGCGGTCGAGCAGGATCTTCACGATGACGAGCTTCAAAGCTATATCGCCAACGTCTCCATGGCTTGTTCCGACAGCATCATGAACGGCTATCTCGCCTGGGACGCGGACAAGATAGGCATGGTCTGCGGCGCTATTCCCGTAGCCGACGATTATGTAGCCCAGGAGCGCGGCTGGTACCGGGACGCGAAAGCCGCCGGCAGCACGATCATCACCGCGCCGTACATCGACAAAATAACGGGCGTTATCGTCATCACCGTCGCCGCGCCGCTGTATTCGGGCAGCACCTTTATGGGCGTGTGCGGTCTGGATATCGAGGTCACCGAGCTTGTAAAGCTTGCTCGGGAGCTGAGAGCCGATCAGAACGGCTATGCCGTATTGGTCGACAATGAGGACAACATCGTGGTCCATTCTCAGAATGACGATTATTCCCACAAGCTGGTGGGGCAGGAGGAGAAAGTCACCAAGCTGGTGGATATAGCTCCCATTTATACGGAAGTCCTTGCCGCGGCGGGAAGCACGAATGTCGTATCGGGCAAGGGCTATGACGGCACAAAGCGTTATTTCCCCGTCGTGCCGATAGGCGAGACCGACTGGAAGGTGCTCTACGCCGCCGATTACAATGAGACCATGGCACCGCTGAACGGGATCATTATCCTTGCCGTTATCGTGTCCGCGGCGGCGATAGTCATCGGCGTGCTGTTCTTCTACTTCAAGCTCACCAAGCGCCTGAGACCGCTTACGGACATAGCGGTCATAGTCACCGAGATGTCTAACGGCTTGCTTGATCATAATTATCCGAACGCGGCGAACGACGAGATAGGCACTATCTGCGATGATCTTCGCATGACGAATGAGTCTTTGAGATCGTATGTTTCGGAGATAGGCAGGATAATCTCCAATTACGCGAACGGCAGCTTCGCCTATGACAGCACGGTTCAATTTATGGGCGAGTTCGCGGCGGTCGGCGACTCCTTGAAGAGCATCTCCGAGGCGCTGCAAACGACGTTCGGGCAGTTCAGGAGCGTATCGGAGCAGATCTCGGGCGGCTCGAAGAGCGTAGCCGAGGGAGCCTCCCGTCTCGCGGAGGCTGTGCGCGAGGAGACTCGGCTCGTCGGGGACGTTCACGACAGTCTCGAGGACATCAACCACCGTGTTTCCGTCTCCGCGCAGAACGCTGTTGACGTAAGGCAGCGCGTCTCCAATACCGCGGAGAAGCTGAGCGGCTCCAACCAAAAGATGAGCGAGCTTACGGGGATAATGGACAGCATATCCAAGTCCGCGGCGGAGATAGTCAACATCAACTCCACGATCGAGAACATCGCGTTCCAGACTAATATCCTTGCGCTCAACGCGTCCATTGAGGCGGCGAGAGCGGGCGCGGCGGGCAAGGGCTTTGCCGTCGTAGCGGAAGAGGTGCGCAATCTCGCCACCAAGTCCGCGGAAGCCTCCGCTTCCACGACGACGATAATCGGGCAGACCGTTAAGAGCATAGAGACAGGTACGGCAGCCGCCGACGAAGCCGCCCGTATGCTCGGCGAGGTCGTTGCGGAGTCGAATTCCATAAGTGATTATGTAGCCGAAATAGCCAAGGTCTCCGAGGAGCAGAAGGCTATGATATCCGATGTGGTGGATAAGCTCAATTCTGTCGGCACGGTCATTCAGACCAACGAAGCCACGGCACAGAGCGCCGCCGACTCCAGCGGTCGGCTTGACGGTCAGGTAGAGCTTCTCAACGACAGTCTCGATCGCTACAGATAAGATCAAACGAATATTGCGAAGCGGGTCTCGGGCTTAGTCCCCGACCCGCTTTTTTCGTTTTTCTCCAAAATAAAACTAATTTTCAATAAGAAGTAGACATAATATTGATAACGCTCATTTGGAAAATTAAGGCTGCAAAAAAGCAGTTTCTTTTTGTTCGTACGATCAAAAAACCTATAGCCGTCGCAGCAAGCTCTTGTCAACCTACAGACGACTTACGCCACCTATATATCGGATAAAGCAGTCGGTGATACATTGGTCATAACTGTGAAAGATTTCACAATCGTTAAATGCTACGAAAAGCGCGGTGTGTGGGGGGAAAGGGAGATGGGCGGGTTATGCGCTGGCGCGCATAACGCTAGGGGGAGCGGGGGAAAACCCGTAGGGAGAGGGGGGAGGGCTCCGCGCTTTTGTTGCACTTGTCAATAGATTTTGGACACGAAAAATAAAAAATTTCACACGAAAATG
>CAYPWI010000153.1:156-5831 GCA_964414395.1 uncultured Ruminococcus sp. | reverse complement strand
GCGTGTTCACATTACCGCTCAACGCCCGTCTTGCGGCGAATTTTCCACATAACTTCGTGCTGTTGTCGGACAAAAAGCTTTGTTTACTTTTTATTGAGAAATAGTATAAAAAGAATTATACTATTTAGCCCTGTTTATAATGGTCTTTTGTGACACATTGGAGATATAGAGTTTATTATCCGCTACTATAAAGCTTTTCGGCATCTCTTCACGACTTATATACTCAACGATATTCTTTTTTTGGCAGGAATTAAGAAACTCCGCAGTCACACGACTGACGGAGCACTCCTCTATATCGAATATCCCCACGATATCATCATCTTTAACGGTCACATCTCCGCCTAAATATAAAAACAAAAAATCACCTCAATATTATAAATACATAAAGTATAAATAATAATAAATATTTCAGACAGTAATTAAAATTGAGCATAACAAATAAAAGACGCTGTAAAAACAGATCTTATTATCTTATATTCAATTCAGTAAAACAGCCGTTCTCCGTCTGCCACGCCTTTCCGCCATCTAAAGAAGAAAGGTCGTTAATGTTACAGCAAGTAATAAATACCTGTGATTTTTCTATATGTTTAAGAACATACTCTCTTCTGATATCGTCCAGCTCGCTTAATATATCGTCGAGAATAATGATAGGATCGGTCTTGTTCTTCTGACGAATAATTTCAGCCTCCGAGAGCTTGAGCGCCAAAGCGGCGCTTCTAAGCTGTCCCTGTGACGCGAAATCACGGGCAGCAAGTCCGTTGATATAGAAATTCACATCATCGCGATGGATACCCGACAAGGTAAAGTGAAGCTTCATCTCCGCACCGAGGTTCTTTTCAAGTCTATCGACGTACATTTTATACAAAGCGTCAACATTATTAAAATCTATACCTTCAGTTTTAAAAACAGAGCTCACATACTGCATGCCAAGGGTCTCTGCCCCGCCCGTCAAGTCGGAATAAAGAGCCGCAGCGCACTTTTTCAGAAACGAAAAGTACTTCAACCGCCCGTAAGTTACGTTTATTCCTTCTTTGGCAAGGACTTCGTTCCAGGGAGCGAGCTGATCGCTCAAAGAACTTATATCCCCGTCAAAATTTGCCAGAATATTATTACGCTGCTTCAAACCCTTATTATATCTTGAGAGCTTTTTAAGATGCGTTTTTGTCTGCATCAGCGCAACGTCGTCGAGATAATCGCGGCGGATATCGGGAGCGCCCTTTATCAGATCAAGGTGTTCGGGTATAAACACGACATATTTTAACACACCGTATAATTCCGCTGCGTCCTTCATTTTTATGCCGTTATATTTCGCGTGGATCCCGCTTTTGTTCACAGTACAGTCGATCATATTTTCCCGCTGACTAATGTCATCTTTGAAATACAACTTGATCCCGACCTCGGCTTTTGGATCCTCAGCCGGAACGAACTGTGAAAATCGAGCCTTGCGAAAGCTCTGTCCTAAGCATATTGAGATAGCCTCGCAGAGATTTGTCTTACCCTGGGCGTTTTTCCCGACAAATATATTCAGATCTTTATCGAAGCTTAATTCAGCCTCTTTGATGTTTCTGAAATTTCTGACGCGGATACCGGTTATATACAACTCTTATTCTCCGGAACTTTCACCTGCCGCTTCGGCAGCCGCGGCGGCAGCCGCTTCCTCATCATAAACTATCTTATACTTTTTGTTCTTGAACTCAATGATATCGCCCGGCTTGATCTTCTTGCCGCGCTTGATACAGCACTCGCCGTTTACATTGAATTCACCCAGGTCAATAAGGATCTTTGCCTTCGCTCCGGTCTCCGAAAGACCCGCGAACTTTACCAGCTGATCCAGCTTGATCGAAGGTGTTATGATCTTGATCTCTTCCATTTTTACCCCATCCTTGTATAATTATTTTAACCGCATAGGAAGCAGTAATGAACTGAATTCTCTTCCCTCCATGGGAAGCAGTATAATAGGCTTTATCGATTCTGAAAGCACCATCTTTACGGTGTCCGAATCCACAGCTTTAAACGCGTCCATCAGAAATTTGGTGTTGAACCCTATCTCAATGGGATCGCCGTTATACTTGATATCTATCTTATCGTTTATTCTTCCGAGCGTCGTTTCGCAGCTGATAGTCAGCGAATCGCCGTTAAACATACATCTGAGCGGTACCTTATTCTTATCATTGACAAACAGCATAGAGCGGTCGAGGATCTCGATCATCTCACGGCACTTTATCTCAGCCCATACGTTCTCATTGCACATAAAGTGCTTCTCATACTCCACAAACTCTCCGTTTATCAAGCGGGAGATCATAGTGTAATTTTCGATCTCGAAGGAGATCTGATTTTTATCGACACATAAGGTGATATTCTTATCGTCTTCATCGGACAGCAAATGCACCAGCTCGTCAAGCGTCTTTGCGGGAACTATAAACGATATATCCTCATAGTCTACAGGCTCGCGGCGAAGCGCTATTCTGATACCGTCCACCGCGACGACGCACAGCTCCTTATCCTTGATATTGAAGAAGCAGCCCGTAAGCGCGGGTTTTGTATCGGTAGTCGCGCACGCGTATTTTGTCTGATTTATCATGCTCTTCAAGGTCTTCTGAGGCATGGTAAATCCGTTTTCCGCGCCTGTCTGAGGAACGGGCGGATATTCGTCCGCTCTCATGCACATCACCGAAAGCACTGTAGCGCCTTTGGATATAGTAGCTGTTTTTCCGTCCTCTATATCGAAATCTATGGTGCCCGAAGGCATCTTCCTTATAATATCCGACAACATTCTGCCGTTTATTACCGTGCTGCCGTTCTCGCCGTTCTCGACCTTGATCTCCGTTCTGATACCTATCTCAAGATTATATCCCGTAATAGTAAGAGAATTATCATTAAGCTCCATAAGCAAGCCTTCAAGAGCCTGAACGGTTGATTTTTGGGAAGAAGCCTTCGCCGTAGTCGTCACAGCATTAAGAATAACATCTTTCGCGCAGCTGAATTTCATAAAAGAAATTCTCCTTTCTGTTTTTCGGATGATCCGATGACCGAAGCTCCGATTTTCTATCGATCAATAAATAATAATATTTTTAATCATAATAATAAGGGCTGTTGAAATTGCGGAATTTTCAAAATTCGGCGATTTTATCGGACATTTTCGACTCAAATATTTAACATCGTCACGTTAAAAAAATGTTGATTTTCTTGAAAACATTTTCAACCCCATTCAACAGTTGATAAAATGTTTATAACAATGTTAAAACTTGTCCGCAATTTAATAGATAAAAGCCCTATTATTGATTGGTCTTTATATTTTTAATGAGATCCTCAACGATGGAACGAAATCCGCTGTCGCGCTCCATCTCCTCTTTTACGGATTGAATGGCATAGACCACAGTTGAGTGATCGCGCCCGTGGAATTCCTGACCGATAGCCTCATACGGCATACCCGTCACGTCTTGGATCGCGTACATAGCGACCTTTCTCGCCTGGGAGATATTGGCGGTACGCCGTCTGGAACGCATCTCATCGGGATCAATATTATAGATCTTGCCAACCTCGTTGATGATCTTATCGACGGTCACGGGGATAGGCTGATGATCGGTAACTATGTCCTTGATGACATTCTGAGCGACGCCCAGCGTGGGCTTCGTCTGAGAGACCATATACAGCGCGTTCAGCTTTGTTACTACGCCTTCGATCTGTCGGATATTCGATTTCAATTTAGTAGCTATGTATTCGATGACTTCATCGGAAATATTGAAGTGAAGCAGCTCCGCCTTTCGCTGAATTATCGCGAGCCTTGTTTCATACTCGGGGGGCTTTACGTCCGCCGTAAGACCCGAGCTGAACCGCGTCCTCAGTCTGTCGGAGATGGACTTAATCTCATTTGCGGGGCGGTCGGAGGTCAGCACGATAGCTTTATTCTGCGTATAAAGCTCATTAAATATATGGAAGAACTTCTCCTCTGTCTGCTCCTTGCCGGCGATAAACTGGATATCATCGATAAGCAGCGCGTCGGCGCTTCTGTACTTTTCATCGAATTCTTCCACGCTGTTTGAGGAGATGGAGTGAAGAAACTCATTTGTAAAGGTCTCCGCCGGGATATATATGATATTGATCCCCGGGAAGTTATTCTTCATCTCAAATTGGATAGCGGAGAGCAGATGTGTTTTTCCGAGCCCCGAATCCCCGTAGATAAACAGCGGATTATATTTTTCATGCTGTTTTTTAGCCACAGCCTTAGCCGCGGCGACAGCCAGATTATTTGAAGGACCGACGATAAAATTATCGAATGTGTAAGTGACCTTTTTATCTATGATGCCGATAGTCTCTTTTACCTGTTCGGTATTGATAAGCTCATTTATCGGAGGCTTTTGAGAAACGATCTTATCATCGACGATAATCTCCACATTTATAGGAAGCCCGAGGACCTCTTTGAATTGTTCTTTCAGATGAGGCAGATAGATAGAATTCAAGGTCTCTTTTTTGAAATTCTCATTAGTGGCAAGCACAAAGGTCTGACTGTCCATGCTTACGGGCACGAGCGAATCAAGCCAAAGCTCACGCGCGGCGTCGGAGATATCATATATTTTTATACAGTTATCCACAACACGTCTGTAAATATCTGACAGAGAATTCAAGTCATTCATCAATACTCACCAATCTTTATAAAATGATCCAATTTTCAAAAAAAATAAAGAAATACCTATAATAATTATAACATAAGCCTCAGAATATTGCAAGCACAAATACTCACATAAAAATTCAAATATTCTGTGAATTTTCAACAAATATTATTTTTAAATGCAATAAAGCCACAAAATAGTAATTTTACCCTATTTTTTCCAAATAATTCACCAAGTTTTCAACAATTCGGCGTTGACTTTTCAAAATTTTTTTATACAGAATGGAGAAATAAAGAAATTGTTGAAAACTCTGTTAAAAATGTGAATAAAGTGTATTCTAAAAGGCATCTTTTGTTGGAAAACTCTAAGTTTAAAATACAAATTATTTGAAAATCAAGATCAAAATATGAACGATTTAATAAAATATACCCCTTGTTAAAATAAAATTTTTATATAAGAATAGGAAATTTTTAAAATTATAATAATGATTATCATTATTTAGTTGAAAATCTTTTAAAATCCAGGATATTTGAGAAAAATGAACCATTATTTTGACATTAAAAAGTTTAAACGTCCCGAAAAAGTTGAAAACTATGTTGAAAAGGTTAAAAAATGAGATATTAAAGCCATTTTGATTTTTCGTTGAGGTTGTTTAAAAAATAAAAATATTAAACAGGTTTTCAATATCGGAAAAAATAATCAACTTGTCCCGGTTGATTGTTGAAAGAAAAACTTCATCTTATCACAAGATAAAGCATAAGAGCTTGCAGCCCCAAACCCGACTTTTATTGTCTTTTTTTTGGCTTTCGAGCCGTCGGTATGTTATTTCCCCTTGGCATGATAATGCGGCGCGGGGGACACTTTTCAATTAAAAGTTGATAAAACTTTTTTGTTCGCCGAACGCGGAAGGGGCTCTTTTTGTCTTTTTTAGTTGATTAGCCGTCAGTTCGTTTTTTACCCTTAGCAGGGTAATGCCGCGCGGCGCGGGGAACACTTTTCGATTAAAAGTGGATAAAACTTTTTTGTTCGCCGAACGCGGAAGGGGCTCTTTTTGTCTTTTTTAGT
>CAYPWI010000152.1:0-5835 GCA_964414395.1 uncultured Ruminococcus sp. | reverse complement strand
AAGCTGCCAGGGAAATCTGCAAAACAACTATGATTATATGTACGCGGATGTAAAGAAGTGGTGTTCCGAGAAAGGATACACCGATTATATAATGCCGCAGATATATTTCGGGTTTGAAAACGCTTCTCAGCCGTTTGCGGAATGTGTCAGAACATGGGATAATCTTGCGTTGAGCGGAAATAAAATACCGCTTATCGTCGGAATAACGTTTTCCAAAATCGGTGTTGAGGATACCTGGGCGGGAAGCTCCGGCAAACGCGAATGGATAACCGATAAAGAAATAGTAAAGCGTCAATTCCTCGAATCGATGGAACAGCAGGCTTATGGGGGAATTTGCCTGTTCAGCTATAAAAACATATTCACCCCCGCCGCTTCCGTGAAGGCACAGGTCGATGCGGAAGCCGAGGCGCTCAGGACAGTTTTAAAAAAATAACATAACTTATATTTCGGCAAAAAATGGGGAATGAAAAATGTTGGCAAAGAAGATACTCAGGGGGACAGCTTCAATTCTTTTGGCGGCAAGTATACTGGCGGGTACGGCATATGCCGATCTGTCTAAATCTGTCGATGATATGAGGCTGATGAACACTTTCGATAATTCGGAAGACGATAATTTAAAATCAATGTTTGCGGGATATTTTGATATTGACCGCAACAGCGATCTGCTCCTTCAGGACGGAATGAGGGCGGTTTTCCTCACTCCAGGTGTGGACTTTGAAACGAAGGATCCGGATCTTCCCGCATTGTTTGATAAAGCGGCGGGTTATGGAATGAACGCCGTTATCATAAATACCGCCGCTGATGGCGAGGGGTTCTACAGCCTCGAACCGGGCGGTGACGATATTATTAGTTCGGCAATAGATGCCGCGCGTTACGCGGGTTTGGGAGTATATGTCACACTTGATGTGAACTTGCTTATTAAGCGTGTTATCGAACAGGGCGGGGGGCTCAAGGAGGGCTTTTCCGCGGCTGTGCACAAGTTCGCCATGAAGTATATCTGTGATGGGCTTATCATCAGGGATTACTACACGGCGGATTCCGAGGAGATGCACGTGGAATATCTGCGTTCGGGTTCTGGTATCGGCTACGAGAATTGGCTGTATGAGACAAATCGTTATATTATGCGCACGTTGAGCGATGTAATTCGTAAAACCACGTGTACTACGGCGGTGGGCTTCTACATAGAAGATATGTGGGCAAATTCATCGGACAACGACCAAGGCTCGGAGACGTCAGCCGAATTCAGCGCCCTGTATGACGGGCATTGCGATACAAAGTCGTACATAGAAGAGGGTTTCGCGGACTTTATCCTTGTGAAGGCGGAGGGTTCCACCGAAAGCGAGGAGCTGGGTTACAACAACGTCGTTTCGTGGTGGAACGGGCTTTCATCTAAAAGCGATACCAAGATGTATGTAACTCATATGAATGAGAACATCGGAAATGCGGACGGCTGGTATGTCGATCAGCTGTTGAAGCAGCTCGCCGATCTGGGAGATCTCAAAAACGTCGGCGGCAGCGCGTTCAGCTCCTTTGCGGCGCTGGGCGAAAACAAGCTTGACAGCACGACAAAGCTTATCGAATACTTCAACGGGCTTATAAATACAGACGCTCTGTCGAAGGTACTGACGATAAACTCGCCGACTGCCACAAATTACACCACTACAGACAACAACGTCAAGTTCCAAGGGTCCTTTGATGAGAATTTCGACGTTTATTTCAACGGAGAAAAGATCGAGCTCAACGAGGCGGGGACATTCTTCTTCAATATCCCGCTTAAGGTGGGCAATAATAACTTCGTTATCGAACATAAGGGCGAAAAGAGAGAATATAACATCAACCGCTATGTCGAGATATTCAAGTCGGTGGAAAATACCGAAAATATTACGGTAGAGGGCGGAACACGCATCGCGCTTTCGGCGATAGTATACAGCGGCTCGAACGTGTCCGCTTCTATAAACGGGAAGATCGTTCCTATGACGGAACAGCAGAATTCCGACAAGGTGGACGCGAACAGCTCCTATTCCGAATATGTCGGCTATTATACGGTCCCCGACGGTATCATCGGGAAAGAGCAGAACCTCGGTCAGATATCGTATTACGCGACCTATCAGGAGACGGGCAGCAAGAAGCAAGAGGCATACGATCACGGCGGTACGGTCACTGTTGAAGCAGAGCCGGAGCCGCCGCAGGAAGACATCAATTACGATATCAAGGATCAGGCGACCGCCGGAACAGGCGAGGTCGTCGGAACGATGGATCCTGTTGTCTCCGAGAGTACCACTGTTAAGTACATCAAGGTGGTGAGTGACCTTGCCAAGGTCTACGACCCCAAGATGACAGGGCGCATACCTACTCCCGAGCAGCTTGATCTTCCGCAGGGAACTCTTGATTATTACAGATCTACTGTCGGAGAATACTTTGTCTCCACATCGGGCAAGCGATATCGTCAAGAGGACACTAAGATCATCACAGACAGGGGATTGGGCGACAATCCGCTCGTGGTGAAGTCTGTCGGAAACTCTAACGGCAAGAGCTTTATAGAGATAAGTCTCGGCAACAGGGTAAGCTTTACCGTTACAACGTCCGTGGACTATCACACTCAGGTCTACGGCGATTATGGCGTTGCGAATTTTAACGCGCAGTATGTTTACATAACATTTGATAACATCACATCGGTCACCAAGCTCCCCGATTTCTCAAGCTGCGCTCTGTTCAGCGAGGGCAGGTGGGAGACTGTCACCGTAAACGGTGTTCCCAAGTTCAGAATGGTATTGAAGCTTCGTCAGGCGGGGATATTCAGCGGCGCGTCGGCATCTTACGACGAAAATAAGACGCTTACGCTGAAATTCAACGTACCTACTCCGTCGCTTGCGGGGAAGACCATCGTTATCGATCCGGGACATGGTTATAATAATGATAACTATTCAACCTTGTTTGATCCCGGCGCGATCGGGATAAAGACCGAACAGGAGATAGCGCTCGGTATCGCCAAGAAGCTTGAAGCAAATCTCAAGGAAATGGGAGCGAATGTCATTCGTTACCATACAGAAGACACATGGTATCCCGTAACGAAGCGCTCCGACACCGCGCGGCAGTATGACCCCGACCTTTACATATCTCTGCATTGCAACAGCACGCTCAGTCAAAGCGCTCACGGAGCGGAGGTCTATTACTTTACGCCGTTCTCGCAGCCTCTTGCGGAAGCGATAAACGACGGGCTTGCGTCGCTTTACGACAACAAGATCTACGCGGACGGAACTCAAAGCAACCGCGGCGAGAAGTACAGCTACTATCATGTTACGCTTGCAAAGGATTTCCCGTCGGTGCTCGTGGAAATGGGCTTTGTATCTAATGACAGAGAGTGCCTGATGATGTGGGATCCCGACAACCAGACGCTTATAGCCGATCAGCTCGCAAGCTCTATAGAAAAATATTTCGCGAGAAGTCACTTAAGCGATTGAGCTTCAATTGAATGAATTACCCCCCGAATTTCGGGGGGTTCGATTTATGTCAAACAATCTTAAATTCTATCCCGTTTTCGAGCGCGTATCTTTCGGCAGCGGAATTCTTTTCGCCGATTATTTTGAAGCTGTCAAGTTTATGCGTGTCGAATATATTTTTTCCCTCGTAATATCCGAATGTGTTTTCGCCGATTTTCTTTAAGTCGTCGGGCTAAGCTGTGAACGCGCCGTTCGTTATCAGTATAGGCTCAAGCGCTTAAAAAAAGAAGGTCTTCGCTCCCGAAAAGGAACAAAGACCTTCTTTTGATCTATACGTTTATTGAACTTGCGATCCTTGCAGCGAGGACGCGAGAGATGTTACCTGATCTATGATAGTGTTTATCTCCATAACGCTCTGATTGATGAACGCCAGGCTCTCGTTGAGGTTATCGACCGCGAGATCGGTATTGGCGACATTGGTTTTGGTATTGTCAACATCACCGATGATCTCGGAGGAAGCGTTCTTTACGCCGTCAATATTCTTGAGGATATTGTTGGTGTGCTGCTCCGCTTCCTTTACGGTATTGCCCGATTTTACGGCGAGGTCTCTTATCTCGCCGGCAACGACCGCGAAACCCTTGCCGTACTGCCCGGCGCTGGCGGCTTCTATAGACGCGTTTATCGCGAGAATATTCGTCTGCTCGGCTATACCCTTTATTTTGTCAAGAACCCGCTCGTATTCTTTTATGCTGACGCTGATCTTACCGATAAAGTCGGCGATGTTGCCCGCGCGGGATTCTATGCCGTCGATGTTGGAGGTCAGCGTGCTCATATCGTTCTTGATGCCCGCGTTCTTCTCGGTATTTTCCTCGGCGGATGAACGGATAGGCTGGATCTTTTCGGAGAGCAGTGACATAGAATTGTGGATATCCGCAACAGCGTCGGAAAGCTTCTCGTTCTGCTCCCTGATCCTACCGGCGAGCATTTCCATTTGATGCTTTTCATACGAAACACAGTTGTGCGGGGTGTTGTTTCCGTAGAAAACGGTTATAGCCATATCGCGGCAGGACTTAAATCCGCAGGCATGGCAGTTGATAGTTCTTTCCAGCTCGGTGAATTTCTCCATGCTCTTGAATACAGCGTCGAGCTGTGCTTCCGTCGGGCGGACTACAGTGCACCTGTTCACGTATGTTCTCATAAAGTCTTCAAGCCTCAGCGTCTTGAAGATCTTCTTGTGGAAACGTGTGGACGTGTTGCGGTGCTTTGCCCATGTCCTCGCGTTTGTAAGAATATCATACGCGTTAAAGGTGTTAATGGAGTTTTTGGCGCCCGCGCCCGAGTTGCAGCCGAACTCGCCAGTTGAGTACGTCAAATACAGCGGGAAGCCGATTGTCGTCGGTATGGAGATACATATCAAGATCTTCGTAGACCTTTTGAGAGCCTTCGGAGTTTGTGACGAGAAGATCGGGATCGTAGGCGTGCAGACATTCCTTTAGTCCGCCGGGAATAGGATAGTACGCGCCGTCAAATCCGCGCGCCGCAGAAAATTCAAACGGGCTGTGACCGTGTGAAAGTGTGACATGATGATCGCTCAAATATTGCGTTATGGATTTGAAGGTGACGTTATAGCTGATTATATCGGTATTGTGGAACTCGTCCGACTTAGCTATGCAGGGGGTTATTCCGACAAGTATATCGTTATTCTTGAGATATTTCTTCGCGTAAATACCGGCGCACAGCAGCGGCGAGTGAACGGGGGAGAGGCGCGGAATGAGATCGGGCTTGTGCTTTTCGGCGTAATTTACGATAGCAGCGCACGGCTGAGAGATGATCTTTGCGCCGGCGTGCTTTTTAAGGTATTCGATGTGCATATATGTACAGATATCCGCTCCGAAAGCGCCGTCATATATCTCATGAACGCCCTGATCCTTGAACCATTGCAGAACGTGTCTCCATGTTCCGTCCATTGAGGTCTTGATGGCGGGAGCTACCACAAAGGAGACTTTTCTGCCCGCGCGAATGTGTTCCATGACTTTCTCAAAATCGTCATCATAATATCTTGCGCCGTGTGGGCATGATTTGATACATTCGCCGCATTGGATGCACTCGGTGGTATTGATCTTTACGACTTTGCCATTGTAGGTGTTGGCATTCGGGATAGGGCAGGCGCGTATGCAAGCGTTGCAGCCTATACATTTGTCTTCGGTCACATGAACCATAATTCGACTTCCTCCATTTCTGAGCCATCGGCATAATTTCAATTTGCTTCCGATGAAAAAATTATACATATATATTATAAATTATAATGAGAAAAAAATCAAGTATCTACATTTACAATTATTATACTAATCTTCAATTAAAACAAGACAAAATCCAAGCGCGACCCGTAATACTT
>CAYPWI010000151.1:2008-5842 GCA_964414395.1 uncultured Ruminococcus sp. | reverse complement strand
GATAAGCCATTAAAGAAAGTGGTGATCAAGATGTGCGAATTAGTCTTGAGGGCAGGAAAATTCTAGCGAAAGGAATGAGTCCGATGTCCGATAAAATTTGTTCTGAAATCAAATTTTGATATGGAGGACATTCCGATGTAATACTCAGTCTTTAATAAATTACAATTGAATATAGCAGAGCGCCCCGTGAGAAGCGGGGCGCTCCGGTTTGTTTTGAGCGTTTTGCTCCTGTTTTGCGCCTATCGGCATTTTTTTGCACATTTTTTGAAAAAAATTTGTTTTTCCTCTTTATTTTTTATTTTAAATATGTTATAATGGTATTATGAATTATTGTGAGCGTCTGAAAATGCTGTCACAATACATTTTTCGGCGCTTTTTATGTCTTAATCGGGCAAATACACAAAGAAGAGGTGCTTGCATTGGCATTTTGTGATCTTAAGCCGGTGGGCGTTACTGACGATCATGGAAACTGTTCCTACATAATCGGAGGAGTTATCGCTGTCTACGGCGGGGAGGGTACCACGCCGCTCGTTTACAGCTGGGATATGGTCAGGTCGATAAGCGTTTCCAGACGTGATTTTAAGTTCAATATCGGAAACTCCTCGTTCACACTTCCTTATAAGATCTTTGACAGTGACGATACGATCTTAAAGCTCATCACCATAATCGAGATCCATCAGAAGGAATATGGATTTACATATCAGCACGAAAAACGTATGCTCCCGCTGAAATCCCTTTATGTCGAGGGTGCTCCGAGCAGGGAGACCTACATCGGCGAGGGAATGTTCGACGAGGGCGAGACTGCCGCGGCGTTTATCGCCATGCTGAACTTCAAGCTGATAAAGTTCCTGTGGCTCGTGGCTATCCTTATCGCGCTTATCGTGCTGGGAGTGACTCAGATCAATTGGGGAATAACCCGCGACAACGTTCTGTACGTCATACCGATCTCCATAGCGTCGGGCGGCATCATCTCTCTTTTGGTGTACATAACGGTACACGCGGTATCGCGCGCGCGGTTCAAGAGAAAATGCAGCGCCGATCTGGCGGCTCAGCAGCCAATAACATTTGTGGTCAGCCGCGCGGGATTTGCGGTATGCGAGAGCTGTGTTTATGAAAGCAGAGACCTCATACCGTGGAGCGAGGTCGATTATTTCGTCGATTCCGACAAGATGTTCATTTTGTATAAGGAAGGCGCGCCTATAGCTTATATCCAGAAGAAAGCGTTCAACAAGAAACACATCGGAGGCGTTGCGGATATCCTCTCGCTGAGCGCGGAACAGCGCTGACGACGATCAGAAAGCAAGATAAACGGACGGCAAAAGTGCTGTTCCGATCAAGGAGTTGAGATCTTTGGCGGTTGAAATTAAAACCGAAACGATTGATTTTGAAGGGAGAAGCACGCTGCTGGTCTCCGTGAGGAACGGTGAGTCTATCATCGGAACCTGTTCCGCGGGGTACAACGGCTTGGGCGGTTCCTCTGCGATAAACAAGATCTTCTTTATCGGCAACGAGCCGATCGTGAATATAGCCTGCCCTTCTCACGGAAATATGCAGAGTGATAAAATGCTGGCGCTTGCTCCCGGATTTGTGGGCTACGATCAGAAGATCAACGCCGCGATCAATAACTGTTTTGAAAAGCTGAACAACGGCGAAGCGCTTACGAGCGGGCTCCGCGAGATCATCAATATGCTGCAGGACGGCGTTTACGCGATCTATCGTTCGGATTATTATCCGACGGACGGAAACGGCTCGTTCTTCTGGGGGGCTTATAATATCCTTCATGAGGTACACGGCACCGCCGAGCACGGGCGGGCGGTAGGTCAGCGAACATTCAATCCCTGCTTTCTTATCCCGACTCAGCCGCTCGATTATTACGTACCCAAGACGAAGGTCACGACCGACGACCTCATAAAGCGCCGCAAGGTACAGGGGATAGTGTATCACCTGACGGGCTTCCATTCTGTCCTGCTGAAAGGGCATCACGGGGCGGTCAGCTGTGTGGACAACGAGATCCCTTATTCATGCGTGGTTATTGAGAAGATATGGGAACCGTACACCAATGTGTTCGTTCCGCCTCAGACAGCCGATATGCCCGCGGCTCCCGACATAGATCCCGAAAATCCCGAGGTAGCCGCCGCTGTGGAAGCGTCGGAGCAGACCGCACCGCAGCCCGCTCCCTCGCCGACATCGTCCGTGATACCCGAGGGGATCACGGGATTTCGCGGCGCAGCATTGAAGTTCCCGCTGGAGGTCCTTCCGAAGGATATGCTGAGACTGATCATCGAGGGGTGCGCGGAATACAAGCCGCGTCAGTTCGACGCGCTTATAGCGAAGCTCAACACCGTGCGCAAAAAGGCGCTCAGCAACAACGTTCTGCCGTATACCGTTCTCGAAAAGACGGACGGTCTGCCCGACTGCAATATGGTGGAAAGCGCCTACGCCGTGGACAGTCTCTCCGACGAGCAGCTCGATCATCTGTTGAGGGGCGATGTGGAGTGCAACGGCGAGATCATCATCTCCCCGAATTTCTATTCCAGCATAGTCACCGCCTGCAACTATTTGCAGCTTACGGATACAAAGCGCTTTGTTGATTTCTCGATCGCGATACTCGACAATCCCGAGCTTTCCGCGACGCACGAATATGTGGCGCACAGAGCGCTTTCCCAGATCTCCAACAAGAAGCTGGGCGGCTTCTTCGCGGGAGTGGTCAGCAGCAACGACGCGAAGTATGAAAAGATACTGCCCATAGCACGGACTTTCGTATCGAGAAGCAAGAATGTCTGATCTCTTTTGAAAGAATTACAAAAATTATAGCCGCCGCGAACCGAAAATTCGCGGTGGCTATTATTATATCGGGAGAAAAGGTCTTGAAAGTCCAACAGGGATCACATATAATTACCCGCGCTGCTTATGCCGCTTCCCTCGGCGCTGAAACAGTAACTGTTCTCGGTGCCGTCGAAGCTTACCTGAACGTAGTCCTCACCATTAAAGTACAGGCTGAACAGCATATTACCGTCGTTATCGAAGCCGAAGATCTCGGGCGCGCGTCTTCCGTGCAAGCCCATGGGAGGCTGAGGCAGTTCGTCCAGCAGCCCGAACTCAGCGGTCTGTATGGTGCGGAAGGTGATATACAGTTCCTTGTTTATGTCCATCTGCTTGCTGCTGCCGTATGATACAAAGGTCAGGATAGGCGGGTCAGCGGACGCGATGAAACTGTTCCAGCGGTCGAGATCGTCCTGTGAACCAAGAACAGTCTTATAGCCGCTTAGATCGGGCATGGGAATATTCTCTTCCTCATTGTTGTAAACGTGACCGTTTCTCAACTGTGAGTCGAACTCCGAAGTGTCGTCAATAGCTGTAAAATGAGCCTGTTCCTTGGTCGGATCGGTGTACTTGAAATTATCCGGCGAAAAGCGGTATTCGACACCGTTGCCGACGTCAAACAGTGAATTGCCGTCCTGAACCAACGGGTTCATTTCCTCTATCTCGGCAACAGCGCAGCCAAGCGTTCCGTCGGGCATAAGCCCCTTGAGAAGGACAAGCCCGCCGTCGTCTGTAACGGCAGCAAAGCAGCTTTGGTTTATCAAAACTATAGTGTAGCCGTCGAAGTAATAATGCTTATTCTGTATTGAATACGTCATTCCGATCACGGTTTTGTCGTAATCGGGAGCAAGCTTTACCCGCTTGAGGAGCTTGTTGTTTTTGTACATAATAACATTGAAGTTCTCTCCATGTACAAACAGATCGTCCTCGCCGTCCAGCTTGTACAGATATTCACCTACAATGGCGATCTTGATATCGTCATCGGGGTCGTCGGGGTCTCCCTCGCCGATA
>CAYPWI010000151.1:0-1998 GCA_964414395.1 uncultured Ruminococcus sp. | reverse complement strand
GTCTCATCGTACCGGCTTTTTCCATTTCTGAAGGCTCGCTGTCAAAGCTGTGAAGATAAGAAGTCTTGAATACGGGATAGATGCTCTCCACATTATCTATCGTCTCGCCTTCGATATCGCGGAACAGTTCGGTGAAATTCTCCGCGCTGCCCGAGGTATCGCCAAAGGTATCGAAGTTGAAGCGATATTCTCGTCCGTTCAAATTGTCGATGAGCGAATTACCTTGCTGAACAAGCGGCTCTTCTGCGGTGTACATCGTACTTATCTGATCGGAATCAGCCATTCTTCCACTCAAAGCCGAGATCTTATAGTCCTTTATACTAAAGAACTTCTGACATGAAGCTACAGCACAGTCGGAAAATTCGTGTATAGTGATCGATGGGATCTCATCATCATGATAAAAGTAGTTATAGACCGACTCCTCGGGATATATGTCCTTGCTTATCGCGGCGTGGGAGTATCGCGCGCCGTCCTTTACAAGGCTGAGGGACAAGTCCTTCATAAACAGCAAGCCCCAATTGGTCTCATCGCTTACGCGGAACACTCCGTCGGCGGAAAGACAAACTTCAAATTCTCCGTATTTCATAACGTTGATCGTAAGATCCGGTCTCGAACCCGCAGCCGCGGCTTCAAGTGTATCGAACACGGGTATTTCCGCAAGATCAGACAGGGGATAGTGCTCGTAGTAGTCGGCAAGCTCGGGCAGAATGACCGGTTCGGGAATTGAGACCTCCGGCTCGGATATCGATACATCGGGATCGGATATCACAACGTCGGGATCGGAGTTTGCCGTGCGGATATGATCGATAACTCGCGGCGCTGCTATTATCCCCGCCGCGATGACCAGACACGCGGCTATGGGCGCGGCTATTTGATACCATTTAACGGGCTTTCTGCTCACATCTATCTTAAGAGGCTTTGTGGGATCGCCGCCTATGGCTTCTTCATAGTATTTATCGTCGAGTTGAGTAAGTAAGTCGAAAAGCTGATCTTTTTTCAGATTATTCATATTTCAAACCCCTTTCCTTTGAGATATTTTACAAGACCCTTGCGTGTCCTGCCGAGGTTTTGCGATACATTGTTCTGAGAAATGCCAAGCCGCTCGGCTATGGACTTAACGCTCTCACATAAGCAGTATCGCGAGATGAACGCGATCCTCCGTTCCGCGGGGAGCGTCCCGAGATAATTGTTCATGACGCCGATGATCTCGCGGCGCTCGGCGGTGAGCTCCACGCTGGTGTTGTCGGAGATACATTCCGCAAGCTCGTCGATGATGAGCGGAACTTCACCGCCGCCGCGCATTTCCGCGCGCTCCGAACGATAGCGGTCTATGGCGGTGTTGCGGGTGACCTTGGCGACATACGCGCAAAGGCTGACAGGCTGTTCGGGCGGGATACTCTCCCAGACCTTGAGATATACGTCGTTTACGCACTCCTTTGCGTCCTCGGCGTTTTTGAGGATATTTTCGGCAAGCCTCTGACAGCTCCCGCCGTATTTTTCGCCCACCGCGGAGAGAGCTTGTTCGTTCCTCTCGTTGAAAAGCTTGATTATTTCCGTATCGGTCATTTTCGTCACCTCGGTGTGGCGGGGAAATTCTCGTTCCGTGAATTCTTCCGCCGATATTTTGGCTTTATACTAATTCCTGATTGAAAACAGACAAAGATTTGCGAGGATGATTTTTGCAAGACAAGGCGGAGGACGCAGCAAGGCTGACGCCTTGCAAGGACGACAACGCAGTATTGCGAAAATCAGACCGCAAAGATTGTCTGTTTTCAGTCAGGTATTAGTATTAAATATAGCGGGACTGTCATACATCGTTGTCACTCCTTGATGGATTTGATGGGGAAAAGCTCGAGCATTTGTCCCTTCACCCCATTAGACGGAGCGGAAACGAAGTTTCTGACAGTTTTTTATATAATTTATAAAAATATTATATCACATATTTATACTAATTCTCAATTAAAATAGGACAAAACTTTTTAGTCCGTCAAACGGAGA
>CAYPWI010000150.1:0-5855 GCA_964414395.1 uncultured Ruminococcus sp. | reverse complement strand
ACAGGCTCGTTATCGTCTTCGGCGAATACGAGGTCGCGCCCGGCTCTATGGGCAGTCCGCGGTTTTTTATCCCGCGCGAGGTTACGAAAGATATTGTGAGGTGAACGGAGTGATAAAGATCGCGTTATGTGACGATACCGCCGAGGATATCGAGGCGGTCAGATCGTTTGCCGAACAGTTTGCCGCGGAGCATACGGAGTTTTCGCTCCGCCTGAATGTGTTCGCCTCGGCGGCGGAGCTCCTTAAAGCCGTTGAGGAAAGCGGCGGCTTCGATCTGTATATACTCGACGTTCTGATGCCGGGGATGACCGGGATACAGCTCGCGGAAAGAATACGCGCCGAGGACGAAAACGCGGAGATATTGTTCCTGACGATCTCGCGCGAATACGCCGTGGACGCGTTCGCGGTGCGTGCGTTGGGGTATCTTTTGAAGCCCGTGAGCAGGACGAGCTTTGACGAAGAGGTGCTTCGGGCTGTTCAGAAGCTCACGAGTGAGAAAAGCGCGGCGATCACGATCAAGACCAAGGACGGGCTGAGGAGAATACGGCTTCACGAGCTGGTGATGATCGAGAGCTTCAACCATACGCGGGTGCTCACCATGTCGGACGGAAGCGTGCTTGAGACCTCCGCCACGCTCTCGGAGCTGTTTGAGGTCTTAGGCGGTCACAAAAACTTCTATATGCCGCACCGCGCGTATATAGTGAACCTCGATTATTCAATGGGGATTAAGCACTGCGAGCTGCTGATGTTCGGAAACCGCCGTATCCCGATACCGAGAAGGCAATATCCGGTGATGCAGGAGCTTTTTTCAAATTATTTCTTTAAATGACCGCGCTCACGGAAACTCGATCTTGACATTTCCGTGAGCTTTTTTGTTGGGTACGGAGCTGTAAAAAACAGCCCTTCTTTTTTGTCCTATTTTAATTGAGAATTAGTATAAGAGCTGCATTTCACGTTAAAAAACAGACCATTCACGTGCGGCGGCTTGCTTTCTGTCGAAAAAGACCGTATAATTATATTATGTATTATTTATTTCGGATCGTCGGAAAGGTCCGATCTCCCGTGAAGAGATCGGGGGAGCAAGTATCGGAATGGGGGAAAACAAATGAAAAATTTGTTTACAAAAGAAATGCTGAAAAAATCGGCGATCTTCAGAAGGTCTGTCGCGATAGTGTCCGCGCTGGCTATCGTTCTGGGGATCGTGCTGAACGCCGTGCCGACGACAGACGCCGACGCGGCTGCCGATTATGTCGCGCGGGCGGTCATCGGCAGCTCGCAGAGGGAGCTTACGCTGACGTCTTTTAAGAATTATTTCACCAACACAAATAATAAGGGCGCGGAAGTCAGCCTTTTGAAGGATATAACTCTTACCGATACATTGTACATAGACATAAGCTGCACGCTTGATATGTGCGGATTTGACATTACAAACGTGGACGGGACTGCCATTGAGGTGAACAGGGCGGCGGGTCAAAACGCGGATATCGTAATAAATGGGGCAGGCGGATCGATCAGCGGCGGTGAGAACGGTATATATGACGGTACCCTCGCGGAAGTAACTCTTACTTTGAACGACGTTGTTTTGAGCGCCGCGTCTTCGTCGGGTTCGGGCATGAGCGTGAACGGAAACAGCAGTGAAAAAGCCTGTTCGCATCTGATCGCGAAGAACACGACCTTTATCGGAACAAATTATGGACTTTCGTATGCCAACAATAATAAAATTGAAACGGAGCTTGAAAATTGTCAATTTTACGGCGGGACAGCCGCGATTTCGGGCACGTTCGGCGGCGGCTTGAACTCTCTTATAAAAAGCGGCTCGAATAACTGTTGGAACGACAAAGATAACCAAAAGGTCTCGGACAGTGTGACGGGCGGCAATACCGCGTCCGCTATGGGAAAATGCGTTTATCTTCACAAGGACGGCGAGATAGGGCGCGCGCTGAAAATCACAAATAAAGTCGGTCTTGGCGGCGAGACTTCGGAATTGACCGATTTTATCCCCGTCACAAGCTTCTCGGACCTTAATAAATTTCTGGGCAACGAGCAGTTTGACTATGAGATCCAATTAGATAAAAACAGTTGGTTCACTTATCATATCTACCCGGGCAACAGGATCATCTTTGAGCCATACGGCGTTATGGATCTGAACAACGTCCTGAACGTCAGCCGAACCGCGGGCGTGACGATACGCAGTCCCTTTGGCTCTTCCTGCATAACCGCGATAAAACGAAACGCGAACGGCTCCAACATAAACGTCAACGACAGCGGCGCGCTTACGCTGGAGAACGTAACTCTGGACGGAAACAAGGACGGCGTTACCTCAAACACGGGACGCTCCATGATACGCGTGGGCGGAACGTCGGCTTCCTTGACGATGAATACGGGCAGCACGATAACGGATCTTAAAAAGACCGGCGAGACCGCCTGCGGAGGCGCTGTCTCCGTTTACGGGACCTTTACTATGGACGGCGGCTCTATAATCAACTGTGAGGCGGAGCAGAGCGGCGGCGCGGTCTGGACGGGCGACAGCGGCACGTTTATCATGAACGGCGGCACGATCACGCAATGCAAGGGCGGCACGGGCGCGTCGATATCCTCGGACGGAACGTGCATATTAAACGGCGGTTCTGTTGGCGATAATACCGACAACGGCGGAGACAAGAGCTGCGAGATCTACATACGTCCCGAAAAGGCGGGCAAGGTAACGTTAAACGGTACGGAAATAACGAAACAGGGAGACTATCATGTTTGCAGCGACGGAAACGCGGATTCCTGTGTGACGATCGCAAGCTCCGAGCCGATCGGCAGCGCCCCGCTGTATATTTGTTCGGCAAACGGCGTTACCGCGGCGGGCGGCGCGCGGGATCGGCTGTCGAATTATTGTTACATTACGATACCCGGCTTGAAGGACGGGGATATTGTCATAAAGACCGATACGGAGGGTCTTACGTTTGAGAAATATATGCTTTCGGAAACGCACAGATCCGATCTCGAGCTGGCGGCAGCAGGCACAAACTGCATCGCGCGCTCCTACGACGCTATACTTGAGATCGCTTGGAACGCGGGCAGCTCGGCTCTGAAAGACCTGACCGCGACGAACGACACCAAGCAGCGCGACATTGAGAACGCCGCCGCGGCGGCTGTACGGGATGCGCTGGAGCGGGAGGGTCTGCCGAGAGATACCGTCACCGTGACCGTCGCCGATCTTAAGTTGACCGCGGCAACGGAAAGCGCGGAGGGTAACGTAACTTACGAAATAAAATATACCGCGGCGAATAAGACCTATACCGCGACCGGCAGCAATAAAATCGAGAAGCTCACGCACACGCACGCTCTCACTCCTGTTCCGGCGAAGGACGCGGGCTGCACGGAGAGCGGAAACAGCATATACTATACGTGTTCCTGCGGCAAGATGTTTTCGGACGAGAAGGGAACGAACGAGATCACCGAGATACCGACGCTCCCCGCATTGGGACACAGCTACGTTGACGGAATATGCGAACGGTGCGGCGAACCCGATCCCTCAGCCGCGCCCGATACTCCCTCGCTGACCTTCGACCCCAAAACAGCGGAAGTCAACGTTGGCAGAACAACAAATGTCACTATAATAGCGAAAAATGCCGACGGTTATGAATTTACGGCACGAAGCTATAATGATAAAATCGCTGCTGCTGCGGCAAACGGAACAACAGTAAAAGTTACTGGCGTCGGCATCGGTATGGTCAAAATTAAAGTAACAGGCAAAAAATCGGGCGAAGCTGATATTACCGCGGAATTTACCGTATATGTCAAACACGACCTCGAAAAGCACGACGCTGTCGGCGCGACCTGCACGAAGGACGGAAATGAAGCTTATTGGACGTGTTCGGATCCGAGCTGCAATAAGATCTTCTCGAACGAAGACGGCACCGCGGAATTGTCCGAGATACCGACAATTCCCGCGTTGGGGCATAACTACGTCGGCGGGGTCTGCACAAGGTGCGGTGATACGAACGGCGCTCCCACACTGACAATTACTCCCGAAACATTGACCGTGGCAAAGGGCGCAAAGGCAACGCTCACTGTTACCATTGCCAACGATGACATTAAGGGTTATTCGACCTTAACGGTGCCATCCGATAGAAATGTGATCTCTATAATCGGAATGTCAGCGTTCGTGGACAATAAAATGACGATCACCATTATGGGGAAAGAGGCAGGAACGATTACGGTCACCGTAACGGGTCAAAAGTCGGGTAGGGACGATATCAGCGCGACCTGTACGGTAATTGTCACGGACAGTGTACATACGCATACGCTCACCCCTCACTCCGCTGTTGACGCGACCTGCACGCAAGCGGGCAGCGGCGCGTACTGGAGTTGTTTGGAGTGCGGCAAGATGTTCTCGGACGCAAACGGGACAAAGGAGATCACGTCGATACCCACTGTCCCCGCTTTGGGTCACGAATACGGCAGCGATTGGAGATCGGACGCGGACGGTCATTGGCACGAGTGTACGGTCTGCAAAGATAGGACAGACAGCGCCGCTCACACCGAGGACGGCGGCGCCGTGACGAAGGCTCCTACCCGAACGAAAACGGGCATCAGAACATATAAGTGCAGTGTTTGCGGATATGTTATTCGCACCGAAACGATCCCCGCGACCGGCGGCAGTTCGGGCGGCTCGGGAGGTTCCGGCAGACCGGGCGGCTCCGGCGGTTCAAGCAGACCCGACGACACGAGCAAACCCGACGATACAAGTAAGCCCGAAGACACGAGCAAGCCGGACGACACGAGCAAGCCCGACGACACGAGCAAGCCCGACGACACGAGCAAGCCCGATGACACAAGCAAGCCGGACGATACGAGTAAGCCCGACGAAACCGGGAATATCTCCAAGGATACGCAGATAGGGGATAACGCTCCGAACGCGGAGATCGCCACTTCGACAGAGGAACTTGCCGAAGCGGTGCTCACTCCCGAAGAGCTCATATCCGCGAAGAACGGCATGGATATCAGGATCGTTCTTCGTCTGGAGGACGGCGCGGCGGATGTTCCCGAAGCGGATAAGTCGGCTGTGGAAGAGGCTTTGAAGGGCATTGCGGATATGAAGCTCGCGCGGTATTTTGAGATAGGTCTGTACAAGATCATAGGCGGGGTCGAGAGCGGGATCGCACAGACCGGCGAACCCATATCGATCACGATAGAAATTCCCGAAGCGCTTCGCGGAAGCGGGCGGGAGTTCGCGATGATACGCGTTCACGGCGGCGAAGCCGTGCTGCTCTCCGATCTGGATAATGACACAAAAACCGTGACCGTTGAGTCCGACAGATTTTCGACTTACGCGCTGGTTTACAAAGAGAACGCCTCGGCGGAGACTCCCGATGACATTCCGAACACGGGTGCGGTATCAACGGGAACGTGGTTTATAGTGACAGGCTCCGTTACGCTGTTTTTGATACTGTTCCTGCTGCTGTTCACGGGCAGGAACGGAATGACCGAGGAGCGCAAGGAGCGCGTGTTTACGAGCCTTATCGCCTGGGGCAAGAAGGGCGGAAGAGTTCGCGCGTTGATAGCGCTCGCGGCAATATTTGTCCTGCTCAGCTTCTACTACGGGATCGGAATGAAGACCGAAGAGAAGTAATTAAAAGCGTACAAGATCAAGGATTTACACCTTGACATATTAGCATTAACAATCAATGCCCGTAATATTTTTAACGCCAAATCGCGATGATGCCGCGATTTGGCGTTTGTGTTATGACGGGCGTATCCATTCATCAAGCAAAGAATTCTATAAACGCGGAAGTGATACTTTTTCTATTATACTAGGGCGTGTTCACATTACCGCTCAACGCCCGTCTTGCGGCGAATTTTCC
>CAYPWI010000149.1:0-5857 GCA_964414395.1 uncultured Ruminococcus sp. | reverse complement strand
GTAAATATTCCAAAAGCTTTTTGCGTGTTCTTTGCAGGGTGACGGCGGCGTTGTTATCGGAAAACCCCGCGTGAATTGCCGCCTCGGAGACGCTCATGCAGTACCAATAGCGCAAAAGAAACAAGTTTCGCTTGGGAGCTTTTAAAGTTCCGAGAAAATCCTTGACGGCATTTATAAGTTCCGCTTGGTCGAACGCTTTTTCTACGTTCGTGTGATCGGGAATACATTCGGACAGTTCGTCGAAGATAAGCGGCACTTCTCCCCCGCCGCGCTTGTCGGCTTGAGACGCTTCAAGGCGGTTCAGACTGATGTTCTTGGTGATACGCGCCAGATACGCCCCGAGATCACGCGGACGCTCGGGCGGGATACATTCCCATGCTTTCATCAGCGCGTCGTTTACGCACTGTTCGCTGTCCTCGCGGTTTTTCAGAATGTTATTCGCCACAGCGCCGCAATATCTGCCGTATTTCTCATGCGCCGCCGAAACAGCTGTCTCGTTCCTCGCGAAAAAGAGCTCTATTATCTCGCTGTCGTCCACTCGCCTCACCGCCTTGTTTTGAATAATGAATAATTCCGGAATTCTTCTCTTCACCCTTAAAGACAGAAAACTTTTGAAAATATTACAAAAAAGCTCCGGGAAATTTTCTCGGAGCTTTAAATTCAGATCTTTTTCGCTCTTTCCGCGAGAATGTCTATCATCTCGCCCACGTTCTTCATGCCCGATACCTCTTTCATCGTAAAGCGCATTTTGAACGCCTTTTCCACAGCCGAGATAAGCGTGATGTGTTCGAGACTGTCCCACGCGTCGATATCGTCCGCGGTGGTGTGCTCGTCGATCTCGATGTTCTCATCGTCGAACACGTCGCGGAATATTTCATTTAAGCGCGCTCTGATCTTTTCCTTATCCATTGAAGTTCCTCCTTGATACTGGTCTTTTCTGTTTTCTCCCCGCTTCGCGGGGGAGAAAACTTAGTTTACCTTTATCGCCTTGTTTTTATTGGAATAGCCGTCCGTTTTGAGTCTCCAGACAGTGTTTCCGTCCGCGTCCTCGGAGACCTTATCAAAACCGAAGTCCCCGAACAGCTCCTTTACCATGTTGTTCTTCTTGGTGGGATAGTAATAGCCCACTATCTCGGAAATGCCCTGCTTTTTGCACTCTTCCACAAGGGTATCGAGCATGGCGTATTCCATATCGCGCTTGAGGACGCGGCAGCTCATAAGCCACAGCTCGATACGCAGCTTCCCGCAGTCCTTTTTGCCGATAACCACCGAGACTATGCCGTTATCGCCGAACTTATCCTCTAAGCGTCCGCATAGACGTATATGCTCGTTATCGGCGGCGACGGCTTCCATCTCTGCCTGTGTGTAGCGCTTGGTCGTCACGTTGAACTGATTGCTCTTGTTCGTCAGCTGAGTAATTCTCGGGAGATGAACTTCATCGAAGTCGCGGATATCCGCTTTCATCTCAAGACTTTGCAGAAAGTCGCCGTAGCTCTCGAACGTCTTCTCCGCGGCGGCTCTTTGGGCGTTCGCCTTGTACATCTCGCCGCGCTTCGCGTCGTCCGAGGACAGGTTCGTCACCTCGAAATAGCCGCAGCGGTCAACGGCTCTGATACATTCCTCGGGGGTCTCGAAATCAAGCACGTTCACGTCAGGTATCTGTGCGCGGACGATCTCACGCTCGGCGGGATTGTCGTCCACGAAGACAAAGCTCTCGGGGAGCAGGTTCAGCTCACTCGCGGACTCGGCGAGGTTACGCCACTTCTCATCCCAATTGGCTTTGATACACGCGAAGTCGTCGGGCTTCAAAGCGCCGTCGGGGTGCTCCAGACCCGAGACAGCGTTCTCGTAGTCGTTCTTCGAGCAGACGGTCAGCAGCACACCAAGCTCCTTATGCGCCTTGATGAACTCCTGCAAGCGCTTGAAGCTCTGCCCCTCGCTGGTCTCGCTGCCTATCTCAATCCCCGCCTGTCCGTCGTCGCCGATAACGCCGCCCCAGAGCGTATTGTCGAGGTCGAGCGCCAGCACCTTCTTGTTCTTCCCCATAACGGAGCAGATTATGGAACTTAGGCTGTAGGAAAAATCGGGTATCGCCGAAACGCTCATCGCGTACTTGTACAAGTGCCAGTGCCGCAGCTCGTGCCAGCGGTCAAGACCGTAAGCGGCGGACAGATAATTTATATCGTGAATGTAGAAATTCTTGTGATTTTGGGCGTAGTCATACAGCTTGCAGTTTAATCTCGTGATGAAGTCTATCCTGCCGTATTCGCAGCCGACTTCCCTGTTTCCGAGAAGCCGCTCGGGGGGCATCTCGAAATTGTTCTGAATGATGATACAGCCGTATTTTTCCGATACGCTCGTCCACATTTTTTCATAACGGGAATACTCACGTTCGAGCTTTTCTTTGACGGACTCGGGGCTCTCGCCGACCGTCGGCTTCTCCTCGATATTCCGCGAAGTCGTGTGGATGAACACGATCTCGGGCTTGAATTCTTCCAATTCCTTATTCGGAAATACCGCGTCATTGAAATACTGCGCGTACTCGCTTTCGTAGAACGTCGGGGCTATTCCCCTGTTTCTCAGGAACAGTTCCAGCACTTCTATTATATCGTGGGTGGTCGAGCCGCCGAGAACGGCTATTCTGAGCGGCACGGAACCGCTTTCATTCTCTTTGAGAATACGAAGGAACTTCTTCTTTTTAAGCGTTATCTCATCGCTGTCGAATGGGTAGGTAAGTTCTTTTATCATAATAGCAAGCCCCTTATATCATCATTCCGGAAGTGTCACCGTCTTGGTATTGTCGAGCATCACGCGAAGCCCCTTGCGGTTCGAGCCCACCGCGCTGAACGTATCCATGCAGAACAGCACATCCGTCGCGCCCATCTTCTCCACAAAATCCACGATATTCAGATCGAAATACGGCGTGCTCATATGCGCGCGCATATCGCATACCCATATATCCTCAAAAGAACCCGCAAGGCTCAGGAACATCGCGTTGTCATAACTGTCGCCGATAATGACCAGCTTGCGCCCGTTCTTCACGTCGCTCTCCAGATGATTTATCTGCATATCGCCGCCGTACACCATATACGAATTGTTCACCGAATAATGCGCGTCATCACAGATAAGCGGCAAATTCCTGGGACTTGTGTAATCTGGATCATACACTGTAACCGTAAAGTCGTTGGTCGGCTTGTAGAACGTGAATGTGTCGGGGTTTTTCTTCATGCTCGGGTTGTTGCCGCTGTAGCCCCAGAGTGAACCGAGCATACCCTCTCTTACCGTCTTCTCAAAGGAAGACAGCGGCGCGAACGGCACTCCCGCCACCTTTGCGAATTCCTCAGCCGCGTAATGCGCGCCCAGCTGCGTCCAGTGGTGGTCTGTTCTGAAATAGATATATTCATCGGAATGGTTCGCAAGCGCGGTGTACGCGTCAACGGGCGTTACGCCGACCAGATATTTGTTCACGTCCGCTATCGCGTCCCACTCGTCCGCCATTTTGTCCTCGTACTTTTTGGGGAGATAGAACGAACCCGCCGTCGGCGCTATCATCGAATATACGTTCACGCCGTCGCCAAGCCGCGACTTCAATTCATTCACGTATTCCGCGTACTGCTTGCCGCCCGCGCGGTTCCCGCCGAACATCGAAAATCCCTGTCCGTTGGAAAGCACGAACACCGATCCCGACATATCGCCGTTTATGTCCTCTTTATCAACATCGGGTTCTTTCACGGAAGAAGAAGTAGACTGCGTGGACTGCTGTGTGTCGCCGCCAGTTGAAGTCGTCGGTTCGTCATTCCCGTTTCCGCTGCTCGTGTCGGGCTTGGAGGGGATATCCGGTTCGTCGTCCGACTCGCCGTTGTCGATGGTCGGAAGCGGTCCGATAATGGTAACGCCGTCCTCGGTCTGAGGACCCAGATGCGCGCGGAAGTCCGCTATAAAGTTCTTGAACGTGCTTCTCGAAGGCACGGTATCGTTAAACCATGCCGAAAATCCCGACGTGAACGTCCCATCAAGGTAGTTCGCCATGGTAAACTGCGGTATCGACGCAAGCTCTCGGCGCTCGTCCTCGTCAACCTTGGGGCGGTTGGAGTAATTGAGGTTAAGAAACAGCGTTATAATGGTTATTATTCCCACAATGACCGCGATATTAAAGCATTGCAGGGAATATTCGCGCTTTCTCGTCTGTCGGAGAACTGCCCTCTTGTGCGCTTCAAGGCGCTTTTCCTGCTCGGTCTGCTTTTGAGACTTGCGAGGCTCTTCCTTGGGCGCGGGTTTTCTATCCTGCCGGCTGCGCTCTTTACGGCGAACCGCCTCTAAGATCTCGGGAGCGCTTCTGTCGTCAGTCTTGCTCAGCTGCGCGGGTCGGCGCTCGGCGCTTGCGGAAGCAGCCGAGCGTTTTGCGCTGTCGGATCTCTGTTCCTCGGAGCGCGGAGCGGTCTTTGCCGAACGCTGCTCGTTTTTCGCGGGAGCCTCGCGGCGCTTGCCCGTACTGCCATTATGCCGTGTGCTGTAAAGCTCGGGCGGACGGCGCTCTATATCGCGCGGGTCTCTTTTATGTTCATTATTCTCGGACATTTATCTCACCTCAAACGAAATACCAAATATGTTGTGAAGCTTATTGGGAAGATCAGAAGTTCCAGTAGAGGAACGCCTTGGTGGTGGAGTCGACCATTAGCACGCTCGACAATACCAGCAGCGCCCCGCATATCACCGTGCCCGAGACGGAAACGGCGGTCTTGGCGTTGAGCGAACGCTGCGAGAGCTTTTCGCCCAGGCTCATAAGCGGGAACGTGCAGATGATAGCTATGATTATCAGGAACAGATTATTCATCAGCGAGACTTCCACCGTGACGTCGCCCCAACCGTTGGGATTGAACGGAGTGAGGTTCCGCAAAAACAGCCCCAAGTCGCTTATATTCTCGAAATATAAGATACCGAAGCCGATTATGATAACTATCTTGCTGTAGATATGCCGCACGGCAAGCGGTATCTTCGCCATGCGCTTCTTGCCTATGGCGGTCTCCAGCACTATAAACAGCCCATAGTACACGCCCCAGATGATATAATTCCAGTTCGCGCCGTGCCATACGCCCGTGCAGAACCACACCAGCGCGAGGCTGAGGTATTTGTTTCTGTAGCCGAAGAACGAAATGGGCATCAGATAATCGCGGAAGAACGAGCCCAATGAAATATGCCACCGCTGCCAGAATTCCTGTATATCCTTACAGAGATACGGGTGGTTGAAGTTCTCATTGAAGTGGAAGCCGAATATTCTTCCCAAACCGATCGCGATATCGGAATAACCCGAAAAGTCGAAGTAGATGTAGAGAGAATAGATGATAACGCCGTACCACGACGCGGCGACAGACATCTGAGCGATGTTCGCTTCGTCGCCCATCATATTGTCAACGATGAGGAACAATTGGTCGGCAAGAACGACCTTCTTCGCCATTCCCACGACCAAACGCGTAAAGCCCTTGCTTATGTCTTCCATGGTGGAATGACGGTCGTCGATCTCGGCGGCTATGGTGCTGTAGCGGACTATGGGTCCCGCTATCAGCTGCGGGAACAGGCAGATGAACAAAAGCAGCTTTAAGGGATTTTTCTGCACCTCGACCTTGCCCCAATAGCAGTCCACAATATAGGAGAGTATCTGGAACGTGTAGAAGCTTATGCCGACCATGGGCACGACCTCGGGCACGGGGAGATGCGCTCCGAAAATGGCGTTGATGTTCTCGGCAACAAAGCCCCGGTACTTGAACACGCCTATCATGCCGATATTGAAGACCAGCCCGAAGATGAGAAACATCTTCTTTATCTTCTCATTCTTTGCGGTGCCTATCTCGCAGCCGAT
>CAYPWI010000148.1:0-5868 GCA_964414395.1 uncultured Ruminococcus sp. | reverse complement strand
ACCGGCAGATTGAACGCCAGCAGCATACCCGTGACGATCGCCGACAGATCGGAGATCGTTCTCTCGCGCTTGGTTATAACGCTGAACAGATATTCAAACAGCACGCACGAAGCGCAGCAGATAACGGTCAGAAGCAGCGCTTTCAGACCGAATATGTAAGTCGACGCGATAAGCGCGGGACAGAGCGCGATAATGACGTTCATCATTATCTTCTGAGTCGTCCACGCGCTTCTGATGTGCGGAGACGCCTCAACAAATAACTTGTTCATTTCCGCACCTCACTTTCCTTGTTTAGTCTTGCTCTGCCGCAGGAAATCTTTGGCGAGCTGGTTCTTTTCGGCGAGCGGACGCTTTGCGGGACATACGAAGCTGCAAGCGCCGCAGTTCATGCAGAGGTTGACCTTCAAGCGTTCCAAAGCCGCCGCGTCGCGCGCGTCATACGCGCTCTCGAGCTCCGTAGGCTGGAGATTGACCGCACAAGCTCTCACACAGCGTCCGCAGCGGATACACGAGGTGGTCTTGTGCACCTTGGTGCTGCCGAACAGCAATACCGCGTTGTTGGTCTTGCCCAGCGGCGTGTCCGGGTCGAACGCGCACGCGCCCATCATCGGTCCGCCGAGGACTATTCTGTCGGGCTGCTGACGAACGTCCGCGAAGCCCATAACGCTGTGGAGCATCGTTCCGACGGGAACGAAGAAGTTCGCGGGTGAATTGACGATATCGCCGTCAACGGTGATACGGCGCTGTACCAGCGGCACACCCGTCTTCATGTAGCCGTAAAGAAATCCCGCCGTGGAGACGTTCATGACCATGCAGCCCACATCGGACGGGAGCTTTCCCTCTCCGACGACGCGTCCCGTACAAGTATGCACGAGGACTTTTTCAGCGCCCTGCGGATAAGCGGAGGGCAGCTTTCTGACCGAGATATTCGGGTAGCGAATAGCGAGCTTGGTGATCTTGTCGATAGCCAAAGGCTTATCCGCCTCGATGCCGATGATGGCGTGAGGGATCTCCAGCTTTCTCATGACGAGATCGATGCCCGCCAGCACGTTATCGGTGTTCTCGATAAGCTCACGGTAGTCGCTGGTGATGTACGGCTCGCACTCCGCGCCGTTCACCAGCAGATACTCGATCGTCACCTTGCTGCGGTCATACGCGAACTTGACGTGCGTGGGGAAGCCCGCGCCGCCTAAGCCCACAGCGCCGCTCTCGCGGACAGCCTTGATGAATTCCTCGCGTGTGTCGATCTTGGGGGGCGTAATCCCCTCATACATCTCGTTTTTGTTGTCATTGGTGATAACGACGGTCTTGCAAAGCCTTCCTCCGACGTTCATCACGTTTCTGATCTCCTTTACCACGCCGCTTACGGACGCGTGTATCGGAGCCGCCATAAAGGCTTCCGTGTCGCCGATCTTCTGCCCGATCTTTACCTTGTCTCCGACCGCCACACACGGCTCGCAGGGCGCGCCGATATGCTGACTCATGCTCACCGCGACTTCTTCGGGCGCGGGAACTTTTCTGGTCGACTGTTCCGCCGAACCGCTGAAGTGCGGAAGATGAACGGAATGTAACTTAGACAAATATTATCAGTCCTTTCCGATTATTGTATATTTATCATATCGGCATCGGGGAAGACCCCAAATACCGATCCGCAATGCAAGACCGTCTTCCCGTATATGAAAGACGGTCACTGCACTGTTATGCACCATCAGGTCATTTTGATATTGCCGATGCCGTCGCCCTTGTCATCATTTCCGCTCATAGGCTCGGTGGAGGGACGGCGGGGCTTCACTCCGGGAGGCGCGGGATAACGCGGCGTCATCTGGTGATTAGCCTTCTGCGCGGCGGGCTTTCTCGGTCCCTGCGAGGGAGCGTGCTTTTCCTCGCCGGCGGACTTCTCGGAAGCACCCTCCGACTTGGAAGCTTCATCGTTCTTCTTCGCGGACTTCGGCTTCTCCGGTTCTTCTTCTATTACGATGGGAGAAGTGTTGTCCTCATACCACTTAGCCGCCATAAGCGGGCTCAATATGAAATCGAGCACCTCGTGCGGACCCTCGTATACATCATCGGAGGGAGCGCCCGAATTGCCGCCGGGCTCGCAGATGTGATAACTCATCTGACTGCGGTATTTGATGCGGCAGTAAAGATACTCTGGCGGGATAGAATCGATCTCGGCAAGCTCCTCAAGCCACATAAACGGCGTCATACCGCCGATGCTGATGTCATCAATGATCCAGCCCGCGGCAGCCGCGGAATCGTTGAGGCAAAGATACAGCGCGAACAGGAACTTCTGCTCCTTCTCGCCGTTCATCAGCCCTATGGAGAACTTCTTGACCGTGAAGCTGTTGAGTATGCCCTTCTCATATCCGCAGCAAGGACAAACGCCGCCGTATCCGAACAGCTTGGCGTTTACGTCGCGCGCGAAGAAATTCCTGTAAGCCTTGGGCTTGGACTTCTCGAGACGCGCTATCCTGCGGACTTCCTCGCGCAGATAGTCGAACTCTTTTCTGCTGATAGTGGGAACGGGCTTGTAATAATAAGGAAGCTGGTCGATAAGAACGAGGTTCGGCTCCTCCGTGCCCGAATACAGACCGCGAAGCAGGTTCTTGTTATGTCCCGTGAGGATAAACTCAACAAATCCCGCGTACTGGGGCTTGGTCATATTGTCGCGCAGAATGATAAGCTTCGCCGCCTTGGACATATCCTCCTCGGCGATCGGGGCGGAGAGATCTACGACCTTCATCAGCTTGTTATCGCCGTTCAGGAGCGCTATCTTGTCAAGTCCGAGATCGCATACATAGATCTTTGCGAGGACAGCCTCGACCTTTTCGGCATTGCCCGCATCGGGAAGCGTCGTGATGATATCGTTGATATCAAACGAGAAACGTCCCGGCGCGTTGGTGAAGTCGAATACGCGGTTGTTGAACAATCCGCTCTCGATAAGCGCGTAAACATCGCCGACGATATCCAAAAGCTCCGCGTTGGAGATGTTCGGCGGGATCATAAACTGCTTGCCGTATACCATAAAACGGTAACGCTTGTTGATATCGAGCGCGAGCGAAACCTCTCCCCCTTGGCTCTTGATCTCCTTGAGGAAGGAGATGGTATCCTTGCCGTTGGTGAAGGAGTTTACGAGCATCATCACAGCCTGATTATACTCGGCGTGATTTTCAAATCTCATCTCGTGAGCCGCGATGGTATCATATGCCTTCTTGAGATTTCCGATGTTGATCTTGGAGATCTCAAACTGAATGGTCGACGTACCGGAGGTGATGTAGAACTTGAAGTATTTGATAACGATGCGGTAAGAATCGCCGAACATCTCATCGATGACGCTGAACGTCTGGGCGAGCGCGTTTTCATCGGCTACCGCCTCGTTTATTATGCAGTCGTTGAGCTTAAGGCTGATTATGCTCTTGAAATAAGCCGCCAGCTCATAATCCTTGTACTTCCTGCCCTCGGACTCCAGGAGGTAATGATTTCCGCTCATATAGAACGAATAAAGGAACTCGCTTCCCTTCTCGTCCGTTCCGGGAACGCTCCAGTTGTACTTGGCGTAAAGAACGTGATCGTCGTCCTTGCCGTACCAGCTGTTCATCTGATCGATGTCCTGATACAGCGCCTTGAAAGCGTCGCCGTTCTCGTGATCTTCCTTGGGAACGCCCGATCTTTCGGTGAAGAAGCCGTTCGCGCGCAGATCGCGGAACGCTATCGGCTCGGGGATACCCGGGAACGCCACTGAAACGCTGTTTCCGAACTTCTCACGCAGACCCTTTGCTATGGTGCTGGTGTTCACATAATTATGGAAGAACTCAAACACATACTGACGCGGGCGCAGCATATAGAGATCGGGCTTATCCTGACGCGGAGCGAGCTCCAGCACGAAAAGCTTCTTATAATCGTCCGCCACGGACATAATGCCCTGCTCGATCTTCGCGGAACATTCCTCGATGGAGTCGTGCTTGATGCCCGCGCGGTTATTGGTGATGTAACGGTTGGGAACGGACACGAAAAACGCCGAGAGCTGCTCGTCCACGAATTCCTGATTGTTCGCGCGGACAAATCCCGTCAGCTCGAAGGTCGAGAAGTAGTTGTACTTCGCCATCAGCACTCTCGCCGCCTCGCGCTTCGCGCCCGAGATGGCATACGGGATAAGGTATGTGAAACCGTCGCGCTCCGCACCGATAAAATCGGCGACGCTCTTGCCGTTCTCCGAGAAACGAACCTTGGGGATATCGTTCTCGTCCTTCTGGTGACGCGTGATCCTGTAAACATTCTCGCGGTTGCCGTAGTTAAGGATCGCGATGTTTATGCTTCTCTCAAGACACTCCACCTCGTCCGTGGACTTGAGGTTCTTCTTCCTCAGGAACGCGAAGCAGAGATCAACCATATTGATGTAGCTGCCCTTCTTCGAGGTGATGGTCGTTAGGTTGTCGTGAAGAGCCGCCTGCTCGTTCTCGGGCAGCGCGAAAACTATCTCGGTATGATTGAAATGCTCACCGTTGAGCTCCAGCTCGCGGATCTTCAATGTGCCGTCATCGTTTACGACACGCAGCGAATAGTCGTTGGAACGCATCTTGAACCAGTCGACATTCGCGAAAACGCTCTTGGCGCCCAAGCCGAAACGACCCTCGCGCTTCTTATCGCCCTCGTTTCTGCCGACGGCCAGATAATAGAACACCTGCTCGAGACTAAATCCCGTCTCGTTGTATGTGAGCTTTACCTGTCCCTCGTCAAGAAACTCTATCATTATCTTGATATCGGGAGATTCGTAATCGCACCCGAACGCGTTCTGCAAAAGCTCGCGTATAATGGACTCGCGCGGATAATCCTTCGCGATCCCAGCCATATTTACAACGCCTCTGCCGGAATACAAATTATTGAAATAGTCCTTGAAGGGATCGCTGTCTATCTCCCCCGATGCGAGCTTCTGCTTGATCTCATCGGTAATGGATCTTATCCCTTCCTTATCTCCGGCGGTATTGCGTTCAAAAAAGTCGCCCAACAGTTTCTCAACTGTCTCGTAACTTCCCATTGAATATACCCCTTTCTCTTACAGTATAAGCGGTCAACGCCCGTATTTTCGGATATCGGTCTTATCCGGCTGACAGCCGTTACAGACCGTCGTTGTATATCTTGATATAATCTCTGAACGAGCGGTCGGAATCCTGCTCCTTTGCTCTGTACTTCCAGATGCCGTAGAGTACGGGATACTGAATACAATCGCCGAGCTTGGTGATCTCTTCTTTTATCCTCAAGTGGAAATTTTCGTCCTTATGCAGCTCGTCGATCTTCGCCTTCGCGTCGGCAAGCCCCGGGATAGCCTCGGCGGCAAACGGCTCATTCGTGAACACGGAGCTTTCAAAGCTCTCCGCCATGGACTTCGTCTCGGTGACCTTGCGCAGCTTCCCGCCGTCGATGACGCACAAGCCGTCGAGCGCGTTGACAGAAGCCGCTATGTCCGCAGCCGAGGACTCGTTATTGAGATCGAACAGATCGAGCACCCTTCCGAGCAAGCCTCCCGCAAAATCGGCCAGCTGCTTGGCGGAGGTTATCTTATCCGACTCGGGGACGGGGTATTCGCACTTTACGCGCTTTATAAGCTCCAGACAGTCGTCCTCCTGCTTGGATATATTTACTATATATTTGAGATCGGAGATAAGGTCGCTCAGGAACTGACCCTTGAGATCGATATCCAGCAGGATATTTCTCGTAGGCAGTTCCCCGCAAAATCCGCTCTCGAGCTTCGGATAAAGCACTTTTTCCAACACGCGCATATCGAAGAGCTTGTTGGAGTCGCGGAATATCACGAACCTTCTCTCGGACTCATTCTTCATGCCGTGGCGCGTCATTCTTCTCTCAAGAAGC
>CAYPWI010000147.1:0-5870 GCA_964414395.1 uncultured Ruminococcus sp. | reverse complement strand
GAGCCGCACGAATAACCGTCCTTCTTCTTTGTCATCAATGGGAGTATAGGCAATTCTCCAAAACGAAACTCGCTTTTCGCACAAGTCTTCAATCTTTTGGCGAACTCCGCTGCCGCGTCCAATGCCTGTATAAGGTATTTGCGTTCTTTTTCATTGGTGACCGACCACGCAGCCTTTTGCGGAGTATGTCTGATAAAGTCCGGAAAAGAATTCTTGCCGCGAAGTGATATTCCGTTTTCCTTTGCGTAGCTTTGTATCTCGGAAACGTACTTGGGCTCGATCTCGGACTTGCACTTTAAGCTCATCATAATAAAATCCTGTTTAAGCTTGAAGTTAAAAAGCTCGATGTCATCATAATCTGACAAATTCCGTTTATTAAGGTTATCGGCAAGACACGCGATCCCGCCGCCGCCAATGTATAACGCGATCCCGTATGTTTGTTCGCGGGCTCCCGTAACAACGACATATCCCACTTCCGAACCGCTGAATTTAACGGCAAAGACATCCTCCTCGGTAAGCATTTCCCATGGCTTTGCCTTCTTAAAATCAAACGCGGCTCTGTAAAGCTCGGGCTCTAGAGGAACATACGGATCAAGCTTAACGAACTCTTCGGAAGGCTCTTCCTCATAATCATCATAATCGGGATACTGTTCCGGCGCTTCTCCTACAATATCCGAAATATAAGGCGCTTTTTCGGGTATATCGCCGATCTTTTTGACCTCACAATAAAAATGCCAATCATCGCCGAAATCAAATACAAAGAGAAATTTCTGCTTTTCCGAAAGCTCAAGAGCCTGGACCTTGATCTTATTCGTGGTAGTTCCCGGTTCATCGGCATAGCGCGAATAATAGCTCTCCGCGTGGCTGTAAGGCTTCCCGTCCATAAAGAATGCGTGAAGATGATCGTTATCAAAATCAAACGCGGTCAATATCATATCCGCGAGATCCTCCAGCGTAAAGCTCCCCGGGAAATGCAAATGCCTGTAACAATTTCTGTCAAGCGACACCTTCAAGGTATACCACTTGTATCTTTTTTCATTCATCCTGATGTTTGTCATGATCCACCCTGATTTATTATCCTTTCAATTTTGCAGCCGACGTTGTTACTTCAAAAATGCTTTTATATACACGATTATATCACATATGTCACATAATGTCAAGGCTTTTGGAGCATTTTTAAGAAAGCAGATCGGGAAAATGATTTTTTTGGATTTAATTCCAAAATGTATTGACTTTTTAGACTTTTTGGGATATAATATACAGAAAGCGAGGTGCTAAAATGAAACTGATCGAAAGAAAAGAATTTATAAAAGCTTGTTGCTCTGCGTGATAAGCAGTAGATCAAGGTCGTAACAGGAGTGCGGCGCTGCGGAAAATCTACGCTTCTCTAAATGTTAAAAAGCCATCTTGCGGATAACGGAGTTCCCGAAAAGAACACCATTTCCTTAAATCTTTAAGATTATGACTTCAAAGAGCTGCGGCAGCCCAATAAGCTTCAAGAATATATAAAAAGCCGTCTGATCAAAAATAAAATGACATATGTTTTTATTGATGAAATACAGCAATACGAGAACTTCCCGGAGGTCATTGACAGCCTATACATCAAACCAAATGTCGATATTTATTCGACGGGCTCTAACGCGAGAATGTTGTCAGGGGAGATCGCGACTTTGTTGAACGGACGCTATATCGAGATCTCGATGCTTCCTCTGTCATTTAAGAAATATGTCTCGGCAGTAGGCAGAGATAATTTAGCTCAAAAGTACAGGGAATATATCGAAACAAGCTCGTTCCCATATACGCTTGAACTGCACGGGCAGCCTAATGAGCTTCATGATTACCTTGAGGGAGTATACAATACGATAGTTGTTAAAGGCATTGCAAGCCGCAGAAATACTACCGATACAATGATGCTCAAAAGCATAGTCCGTTTCATGTTTGACAATATTGGAAATCCGCTTTCCTTAAAAATAATAGCCGATACGATGACCTCAAACGGACGAAAGATCGATGTAAAGACAGTTGAAAAGTATCTTAATTCCCTGTTGAAAAGCTTTATCGCGTACCGCGCCACTCGCTTTAATATCAAGGGTAAACAGCATCTGAAAACACTTGAGAAGTATTATGCCGTGGATGTCGGGCTTCGGTATATGTTTTTGGACTCGGCTTCGACAGATGTTGCGCATATTCTCGAAAACATTGTTTATCTTGAACTGCTCCGACGCGGCTTTGAGGTCTATGTCGAAAAGTTTGACGAACCGGAAGTGGATTTTGTCGCGATAGGTAACAAAAGAACGATTTATTTTCAAGTTGCCGCGACCGTCCGAGATGAAACGACCTTGCAGCGTGAGCTTGCACCATTGGAGAAGATCAACGATCACTATCCTAAGATCATTCTCACTCTCGATGTTGATCCCGAAGCCGATTATAACGGAATTCGCCGCGTAAACGCACTTGAATGGCTCGTTGGAGATATCGGCTAATTTAATATTTGATGATAAATCAGCCGATGCTTTAAATATTATTGGGCGAAGTGATCTGTCCCTACGATTATCCGATAACGCTTAACGAGGATGATCGGATCATTCCGATACGATATTTATATATTCTTGATGATTTTACAAGGAGAAGATGTTATGAACACAGACAATCAATTCAATTGGGTGAATTTTTATACGAGCTTCGCGACCAATCTTTTAGAATACAAGAGCGACCGCCGGACTTTGATACAAAAGCTGCGGAAAACATATTCCGACATCAATATGAAATTTCCGAAGCTGGAAAGCGATAACGATCCCAAGGATATTGACCCGTTTACCGTTTTTGCGCTGTTCAACAGAGGAAACACGGATGAAAACCGCCGTATCATCATTAAAGGACTGATAGAAGAATTTTCGGTAAACGCCCAGGTCCCGGATGACTTCTCGGGTATCCCCGTCATGGTTATGAGCACTGCATTTTACGCGTTCGAGGATACACGCGGCGAACATGATATAGACACATTGTGGGAAGTCTTTTCCAGCGCTCTTGACCTTTCACAAAAGCGTGACGATTTCTGCAAGGCTTACAACAGTGCGCTTACGCAGCAGCACATCAAGTGGAATATCACAATGGGACTTTATTGGGTAAGACCCGATACCTTTTTAAATCTTGACACCTTAAACAGAACATATTTAAGCGATCCCGACCATATTCCGACGGAATTGGCATCAGAATTTGCAGCCCTGAAAACTCCGCCAAGCGCCGAGAAATATCTTGAACTATGCGAAAGATGCGCGAAGGAATTCAGTTCCGGAAAATATAAATTTAAAACATTTCCGGAATTATCATATTTCGTTTGGAAGGAAGCTCGGCAAGACAAAGAGACCAATACCTCCAACGCGGCTTTTTTGCGTTGGTTCGGACCGATAATACTTGCACTTCGCGATCTTGGCGGAGAAGCGACCCCCGAGGAAACACGCAGAAGAATTATAAAAAACGAAAAGCTTTCGGAAAAAGATACACAAGAAACAAGAGGGAAAAATCAAGTCAACAAATTTGAGAACGAGGTCGCGTTCGCGCGCTCTTATCTTGTAAGAAGCGGATATATAGATGGCAGTACCAGAGGGATCTGGAAGCTGACCGATATAGGAAAAACCGTTGACATGACCAATGAACTTGCTGCGAAAATTTTCAAAGATGGTTGGAGTTCCATAAAAGCCGAAAAAGTATCCGACGAAAGCAATCTCGGTGACGCGGATGTAAGTACGGTCAGATATTGGCTTTACGCCCCCGGACGCAGCGCCGAAATGTGGGACGAATTCTACAATGACGGCATTATGGGGATAGGTTGGGAGGAACTCGGAGATCTTAGAGCTTACGCCGATAAGAACGAGATCCGAGAAAAGCTGTGTGAGCTCAACAACGACGATAAAACACACATGAATTCCGTTCACGCTGTCTGGCAGTTCGCCAACGAAATGAAAAAGGGCGATGTTATATACATCAAACGCGGAAAATCGGAAATACTCGGAAGAGGTATCGTCGAATCCGACTATGAATACGACGGCGATAAAGAATACCCAAATATCCGTAAGGTTAAATGGACTGATAAAGTACAGCAGCACGTTGACAAAACATTCCCCGTAAAAACACTTACCGATATCACCGACTATCATGATTTTGTCGAAAGTATCAAGGCTGTTTTTGAAGACGATGAACCCATCGATAATGATGTTGATGAAAAACCGGGCACATTTCCCGAATATACGAAGGAAGACTTTCTGAATGAGGTCTACATCAGCGATGAAATGTATGAAGATATCCGCGAGGTGCTGAGTTACAAGAAGAATGTAATTTTCCAAGGTGCACCTGGTGTCGGCAAAACATTCCTTGCAAAAAGGCTGGCGTATTCCCTTATGGGAGTCAAGAATATCGACCGAGTTACTCTTATCCAGTTCCATCAAAGCTATTCCTACGAGGACTTTATAATGGGATACCGTCCTACCGAAACGGGATTTACTCTTAATAAGGGACCGTTCTATGAGTTTTGCCGTACCGCGAAAATAGACAGCGACAATGACTACTATTTTATTATCGACGAGATAAACCGCGGCAATATAAGCAAGATATTCGGCGAGCTTTTTATGCTTATCGAAAGCGACAAGCGCGGAGAAAAGATCCGTCTTCTATACGCCAACGAGGACTTTGAAGTCCCGAAAAACGTGTACATAATCGGCTTGATGGACACAGCCGACAGAAGCCTCGCCTTGCTGGACTATGCCCTTCGCAGACGCTTTGCGTTCTTTGATATAAAACCCGCGTTTTCCTCGGAAGGCTTTACAAAATATCAAAGTGAACTAAACGAATCCAAATTTGATGCTCTCGTCAAATGTGTAACGTCCTTGAATGACGCGATCTCCGAGGACGAAGCTTTAGGGGATGGGTTTTGCATCGGACACAGCTATTTCTGCAGCATCAAGAAAAGCGACGACGTCAACAAAAAGCTTTCCAAGGTCGTGGAATACGAACTCATACCCATATTGCGCGAGTATTGGTATGATGAGCCTCAAAAGGTCAAGGAATGGAGTGAGAAACTCAGAGGCGCGATCAAATGATAAAGATCCGGAATATTTACTATATGCTTGCCTACGCGTTTCAGGTATTAAACGAGAACGGCTTTAAGGGCTTATCCGCCGAAAAATTTGAAAACACGGCGGAGCTCTTTTCAGCTATTCTCACGCGCGGTATCTCGCGGCAGATAAAGCAAGGCTTGGGCAGAGAATATATTTCCCTGACCGAGCAGCTAAACTCACCGCATGGGAAAATAAATATCTCAAATTCCATAAAGACGCGGGCTTTTTTGAACAAGCGCCCCATATGCGATCACGATGAATTTTCGGTCAATTCCATATTCAATCGGATCATAAAAGCTACCGCACTGCTTCTCCTGCGTTCCGATATCTCTAAGTCCCGAAAGAAAGAGTTAAGGTCACTGCTGCCATATTTCTCGGGTGTAAAAACTATCGATCTGCGCACTGTTGATTGGCATTTCAACTTCAACAAAAATAATCAGAATTATCGTATGCTTATCGCGATATGTTGGCTGACGGTCAAAGGGCTGCTTCAAACACAGGCGGACGGAACATCAAAGCTTATGGACTTTCTCGACGAACAGCGTATGCACCGCTTATACGAAAAATTCATACTGGAATATTTCAGGCGAGAATTCCCGCAGCTTAACGCGAGATCATCACAGATCAAATGGCAGCTCAACGATGGAAACGATGAACTGCTGCCCGCTATGCAAAGCGATGTTATGCTTTCCCACGGCAATAAAATTCTAATAATAGACGCTAAATACTATTCTCACACAACTCAGCAGCAATTCG
>CAYPWI010000146.1:0-5903 GCA_964414395.1 uncultured Ruminococcus sp. | reverse complement strand
CGGCATTACCCTGCCAAGGGTTAATAACAAACTGACGGCTTGTCAACTAAAAAAGACAAAAAAGCCTCGTCAGCGCTCGGCGAACAAAAAAAATTTATCAACTTTTAATTGAAAAGTGTTCCCCGCACCGCGCGGCATCACCCTGCCAAGGGTAAAAAAACAAACTGACAGCTAATCCGCGCCGAACGTAAAAGGCACCGCTCCAAGCGAGCTAAAAAGTTTTGTCCTATTTTAATTGAGAATTAGTATTATATGTCTGCTTCCGATCGAAAAGAGTATCAATGGCGTTATAGCACCTCAAACGAAAGATCTCTTGATATTCTTTGCCCTCTTCGGACAGCTTGAGCGTGCGGAAGAGGCGTAACCGTAAAGCTTCTTCACCGCCTGCTTGCAGCATATCCCCAGCTTCAGGCTCTTGTCGCGGCGCTTGCAGCCGCAGAGCATGGGCAGCACGGTAAACGCGATCTTCACGCCGAGAAAGCGGAAAGACCACATATATCTTGAGAACTCGTTCACCTCGTCGAGAAAACCGCGTATGCCGCCGTAGCCGCTTATATATTGAAAGATCCTTTTCGGGGTCATCGTGCCGGTTATGCTGCCTTTGCGCTGAACGTAATTATACAGCTCGTCTTTTATCACGGCGATCTTGTCCGCGTGATAGAACAGCCGCGGCATGGTGCGCATATCCTCATAATAAAGCCCACGGGGGAACTTAATGCCGTTTTTCTCGAACAGCTCGCGGCGAAACATCTTGTTCCAGAGATAGCTCCTTACGGTGACATCGCGCAGCAGCGACCCCAACATCTTCGCGGAATCGAACACGCCCGGGCGGTGGCGGAATATGCAGCCTATCCCGATGGTGTTCGTTTCGTTTACGTTGCGGTAGTTGCAGCAGGCGATATCCGCGCCCGAACGCTCGATCGCGTCATAGAGCGCCGAGATATAGCGCGGCTCGACAAAATCATCGCTGTCGGCAAACAGCACATATTTTCCCCGCGCGTTAGCAAGCCCCGCGTTTCTCGCCGCCGAAACGCCGCCGTTCTTCTGAGTAAATACTCTGACATTGCCGTGATCTTTGGCGATCCTTTCGGCGATCTCAAGCGTCCCGTCGGTTGAGCCGTCATTTATCAGAACGATCTCATAGCTGCCCGTGTAGTCCTGCCTCAGCAGCGACACAAGGCAGCGCTCAATGTACTTTTCGTTATTATACACGGGAACGATAACGCTGATCTCGGGTGAATTGTTTATCTCCATATCTGCTCCTTATCTGAATAGCAATTCGCAAAGCGCAAAAAGCTCTCCGCGCTTTTTACTAGCCGGCTGACGGTTCGGTTTGTCGGACGCTCCGCGTCCGACTCTCCTCACCGTCAGCCGCTTTCGCGAATTGCATCGCTTTTTTATGTGTGGTTCCGAATTATTATTGTTCCGATAAATTCGCACTCGGCTGCTTGAGCTGTCGAGTGCGAATGTTTTTATTCGGTAAAACGATCTGTAAGTTTATTTATCCAGCTTGAAGCGGGCTACCTGAGCACCAAGGTTCTTAGCCTCGTCATGCAGCATGGACGCTGTGCTCGCGCTCTCCTCGGCAGTTGCGCTGTTGTCCGAGATGGCGGCGGAGATCTGGTCGAAGCCCGTGGTGATGTCCTTTATCATCGACGACTCGTCCTCCGACGCTTCCGCGATGCCCGTAACGACGTCCTTGACCTGCGAGGTCAGCTCCGCGACGTTCTTTACGGACTCGAAGGTCTTTTCGGTGATCTCGTTTCCTCTGCCGACCGCCGCTATCGTCTTCTCGATAAGCTGTGTCGTATCGTGCGCGGCTTCCGCGGACTTTGTCGCGAGGTTGCGCACCTCGTCGGCTACGACCGCGAAGCCCTTGCCCGCTTCGCCCGCGCGCGCCGCCTCGATCGCCGCGTTCAGCGCGAGGATATTGGTCTGGAAGGCTATATCCTCGATGGTCTTGATGATCTTGTCGATCTCGTTGGAGGCGGTGGAGATATCGCCCATCGCCACGCGCAGATCCTCCATATCCCGAACGACGTTCTCAACGTTGTCGGCGGTGGTGCGCACGAGCTTGCTGCCCTGATCGCAGTTGTCCGCCGTTTCTCCGACCTTTTCGGAGATGCTGTGAACGGTGGCGCTCAGCTCCTCGATAGTAGCCGCCTGCTCGACTGTCGCCTGAGAGATCTTCTCGGCAGTCTCGGATACTTGGTTCGAGCCGTCGGAAACATCGTCCGCGCTGGTTCTTATCTTGCGGAGAGCGTCGCGCAGATCGGTATGGATCTTGCGTATCGCCTGGATAAGTCCGCTCAGATCGCCGACATACGACTCCGCGCCGATCTTCGACTTGATGACGAAATTGCCGTTCGCCATCTCGGTAAGCAGGAAATCCACATCGCCGATTATCTGTCCCATAGCGCCAACAAGCGTGCTTGTGGCGTTTGCCAATATGCTGGTCTCATCATGGGTATCGATCTCGGGCACTGGCGAATTGAGATCGCCCTGCGCCAGCAGCGAAAGTCTGTCCGCGCAAAGCTTGATCGGCGTAGCTATGCGCTTTGCCGCTCTTATCGACAGGATCACGGTGATAACAGCCGCCAGGATAAATATTCCTCCGCTTATCGCAATAATGGTGTAAACGGTCGAGAGAAAATCGCTTTCGGGAGCCACTACAGCCAGCGACCAGCCATCAATATCGGCTATGGGATTATACGCCACTATGTAGGAAACGCCGTTCTTCGATTTGGTCTCAACGCCGCTGTTTCCGCCGCGCATAAGATCGTAGATGTTGCCGAGATTGTTCGTGATACTCGCCTTGGCTTCATCGTTAAGAACATTCGTGCCGTCGTTGTGCGCCGCGACGTTGCCCAGATCGTCGATGATGAACGAATAGCAGTTGTCGCTGATCTTGATCTCGCGCATGATCTCGTTCATAAAGTCATCGCGCGCGATAAAGTACACGCAGCCTATCGGAGTGCCGCCAGCCGTTCCGTCTTCCCACAGAGGCGCGGAGATTATCTCAATGATCTCGCCCGTGATGCGGGATATGGTGGGGTGATAAACGCAGGACTTTCCTTCCATTGCCATCTGGAAATATTCACGGTCGGAATAATCCTTGCCGTCGGTTATATTATAGCCGTCCGATTTGATCATATTGCCGCGCTTCATTCCGTAGCGCGAAGCGATATCGTTCAGGAGAGCGAGCTTCTCCTCATCGCTTACATCGGGATCCGTAAGCGTGGCGTTGGAGCCCGCCGCGACGGCGTTCGCGAGATATGTGTCAAACTCCCACTGAACATACTTTGACGCCAGCCCGGACATGATCTCCATATCCTTTTTTGTAGTTTTCAGCGCAGAATACTGCAAAGAAGAACAACTGAAAATTATTACGATCAGCATAGGGATAAGCGACAGCGAAAGCATCAGCACTATCAGTTTTGTTTTGATCGATCTCATTTTCATACGATCACCTCATTTTTCTCTTGTGCGGAAAATTTCCGCACATTTTCTATACCATATTTATTATAGTATAATCTACAATAAAAGTCAATAGACGAGATGTTATTTGTGAATATTGCACAATAATCTATTTTTCGTTTTGGCAAAGGGGACACTCTTGATAAACCCGCATAAGGTCTCTCCGCGATCGGAAAAGCCTATCGCTTGGCGTTTTCGCAGCCTCTCCGCCTTTTTTGAATAAAAAAATCGCCAAAATCTTCACAAAATTCAAAAAACCTATTGAAAATTTCGGAAGGATATGTTATACTGTATTTGTAAAGTTATACCTTGGGGGAATGTCTATGACTTATAAAGAAAGCTTTATAAAATTTATGGTCGACAGCGGTGTGCTGACATTCGGCGAGTTTACGCTCAAAAGCGGAAGAAAAGCGCCGTATTTCATCAACTGCGGCAACTATAAGACCGGCTCCCAGCTTGCCAAACTCGGGGAATACTACGCCGAATGCATAAACGAGCATGGACTCAAGCCCGATACGCTGTTCGGTCCCGCTTATAAGGGAATACCGCTTTCGGTGGCAGCCTGCGCCGCGCTTTATAATAAGTACGATATGGACTGCAATTACTGCTTCGACCGCAAGGAAGTCAAGGATCACGGCGAGGGCGGAATGTTCGTCGGCAAGACGCTCGAGGACGGCGAAAAGGTCGTTATCATCGAGGACGTTATGACCAGCGGCAAGGCTCTGCGCGAGGTGCTTCCGAAGCTTCAGGGCGCGGCGAAGATCAGCATCGAGGGCATGGTCATCACGGTCGACCGCGCGGAAAAGGGGCTTAACTCCGACAAATCCGCGGTACACGAGGTGTATGACGAGTTCGGGGTAAAGGTATATTCCATAGTCAATATCAACGACATAATCAAGGCGCTCGAGGACGGGATAATCCCCGGCGCGGAATATGTCGGAAAGATGAAGGAATACCGCTCTTTGTACGGGGCGGATCAATAAAAAACAACAAATTTGGTAGGCGCACTGCTTACCGGGACTTTTTTGAGAGGTGATAGTTATGACAGTAGGTAACACGGCCAGGTATCAATTCAATTTGGCTCAGGTTCAGACAAAGTACGGTTCGAGCCTGGACAGCCTGTACGGTGCGCAGCTTGCGAAAAAGTACGGCTCCGGCTCCACAAAAGCCGCGACAAAATCGCTTGATGACTTGCTCAAGAGCAACGCTCTCAAGAATAAGAGCGATATATTCCGCGAGCAGTTCAGTAATCTCTATAAGAGCATTTACGGCATATCGGACGACGGAAGCGAGTCCGAGTCCGAATACAGCAGTCTGCAGTCCATCAAGACCGCGTCCGCCTCGGCGGGCAGCGCTGCCGAGAGCATCAAGTCCTTCGCAAATAACCTGAAATACGGCGGCGAGGTAGATGTTGACGCTTATAAGGCACAGGCTCAGAGCTTCGTTGACGGCTACAACACAATGATCGAGAAGGTCGGCAATTCCGACAGCGCGTCCATTCTCCAGAAGGGCGTTCTGATGACGAACACGGGCAAGGTATATTCCAACGCTCTCAAGCGCGCGGGCATTACCGTGGGCGCTGACAACAAGCTTTCCGTAATGGACGATCTTTCCAATATAAAGGCTACCGATATCAAGACGGTTTTCGGCAGCATGGGATTTTCCGATAAGGTCGTTCAGAAGGCGGGGCAGATCAACTCCCTGTCAGGCGGCAACGGCGTATTTATGGGAGGCGTTTCCAAGCCTTCCACGGGAAGCGGCTCGACCGATTCCGATAAGGTGGACAACTCGGGCACCCTCAAGGAGCTGACCGCGGCTGTCAAGGAAGCGGCGACCGAGCTTAAATCCTACGCGTCCAATCTCGGCGCGGAGGACAAGGCGTTCGTTCCCACCGACTTTACCGATACGGCGAACAAGTTCGTTGAGAAGTACAATACCTTCATCGACGAGATGAACAAGTCCGACAAGTCGAGCGTTCAGCAGAGAGGAAACACTCTCCAATCTGTGGCGCGTTCCTATAAGTACTCGCTCAATCGCGTCGGCATCAACGTTGACAGCAACGGCAAGCTTTCCATTTCGGACGCTATCGCCGAGAAGATCACCGAAAAGGACGTTAAGTACTCGTTCGGCGGCGGCGGATTTGCGGATAAGGTTATCCAGAAGGCGGATCAGGTCAAGTCGCTCGTATCCAGCGCTTCCGCTATGGGCTACGGCGCGGATAAGACCACTACATACGCGTACAACAGCGGCGCGCTGTTCAGCGTTTACGCATAATGCTCAATAATTTATAAAAATTGGGGCTGTAAAAAAACAGCCCCAATTTTTTGTCCTTCGACGGCGGACGAGCCATCAGTTAGTTATTGACCCTTGTCAGGGTAATGCCGCGCGGTTTGGGGGGACACCCTTCGGGAGAGGGGGAGGGAGAA
>CAYPWI010000145.1:0-5948 GCA_964414395.1 uncultured Ruminococcus sp. | reverse complement strand
GCGTTATCCTTAACAGCCTGCCAGTTCTCGGGAGTGATGCCTACCTTAGCCATAACGCCGACGCCCTGACGAGCCTTGAGAGAACCTGCCTCAAATCTGGCTACAGCAGCCATATAGAAGTTGGTCCAGTGAGAAGTATCGAAGGACTTCTCGGGGATAGAGTCAACTGCCGCGATACCAAAGCCTTCCTGACCGTTGGAGTAAGTCCACTCATCAACGTGGAGCTTTGCGCGGAATGTGAAGTTCTTGTTTGCGGGAACAGTGGTGTAGTAGAAGGAATAGCCGTCGTCGGCAGCCAGATTGAGCTTGCCTGCGCCGCCTACCGCCATTACGGTAACCTTACCCTCGTTGAGGTTGCCCGCGTACTTGTTCTTGGAAGAACCTGTAGAAGTACCGTAAGCGGTGAAGCCCCATTCCATCTGCTCTTCCTTGGTGATGAGAGCAAGCAGAGCGTCGGACTTGTCGCCGGTCTCGCTGCCGCGTACAGCCGCAACGGTGAATTCTACCTTGTTGCCGACGGTGAAGCCGTCGATCTCCGCGGAGTTGGTGTTGACCTTGGTCTCCTTGCCGTCCGCGTATACGATATAGCCGTCAGCCTCGTCAACATTGTCCCACTTTACTGATACCTTACCGTTGCCCTTGTTGGTAACGCTTGCGATGGTCGTCTTCTTAAGGGTCAGCGTGAAAGTGCCGTCCTTGGAAGCGGAGGTTTTGTCAGCCTCGCCATCGCGGGTAAGTGTCGCCTTAAACGTGTATGTGCCGGATTTATTCAGCGGAACAACGACATTGTCGGAGCTGCCCTCCTTGAGGGAGTTCTTTGTAGCAACGACCTTGCCGTCCTTGTCGAGAGCCTCTACCTTGAGAGAATCGCCGCCGTCATTGCCTATAACGGCGTTAACGGAAACTACCATGTTGTCGGTAGGCTTACCGTCCGCGCCCTTCTCCTGTGCCACGGAAGTGATCGCGGGAGCCGCGACCTTGCTCCAGTCGGCACGAGCCGCGGGAGCGCCGCCGCCCGTCTTGACGGTTACCTTTAATATGTAGTTGGACTTGGGAGCCGCGCCGAGGAAATATGTGCCTGCGGCGGGAACATTCAGTGTAGAAATAGTAACAGCGCCCTTAGGAGCGTTCAAAGCTGTCGCGTCAACGACCTTATTGGAAGCGTCAACGATCGTGATCTCACGACCTGCGTCGTTAGCTACCCACCAGACCTTGACCTCGGCAGCGCCGTCGGTCTTAAATCCAATAGCGTTCTTCGGAGTCGCACCGTCAACCGCGCCGTTAAAGTTGATTCTTTGAGTTCCCTTATAACCATCGTCAAATGTCTTTTCGGCTGTGGTGTCAAAGCGTGCGTCCTTACCGCAGTAAATGGTAAAGAAGTCAGCCACCTTAAAGGTCTCGCCCTCGGCGATATCGCCCTTGTTGTTCTTGTTGGGCAGATCCTTGGTAGAATCGAGAGTGTACTCCTTAGCCTCAGCAGCCGCCTCTTCGGTAACCTCAATCTTGAATATGTAGTTGCCCTTAGGTGTAGCGCCGAGGAAGTACGAACCCGCAGCGGAAACCTTGAGCGTAGAAATATTGATCGTGCCCTTTGTATCACCTGCAGCGGTCTTAGCTATTTCCGCGCCGTTGCTGTCCATAATGACCATCTCGCGACCCGCGTCATTAACGACCCACCAGATCTTGACAGTCGCCGCGTTAGTGGTTTTAAAGCCTATACATCTGTTGGGAACGGAAGTGTTGATGCCGCCATTGAAATTGATTCTCTGGGAACCATGATAGCCGTCATCAAAATCCTTGTCGTTTGTGTCGAAACGATCATCTTTGCCGCAGTAAACGGTGAAATATCCGTTGTCGGCGGTAAACGTCGTGCCTTCGGGAATGTCGCCCTTGTTCTGCTTATTGGGCAGATCCTTAGAGGCATCCAGAACGTGAGTCGTCCCCGCGGCGCTTGCATTCAATGTGACAGGAGTCAGCGGTATGAGCGCCAACAACATCAACACTGCAAGCAGCACGGAAAGACCCTTGTGCATACTCTTGGTTTTCATTGTTTTCCTCCTTACTGAACTTCGGCGAATGTATTTGCCGCCGAATAATTCTTCAATTTTAATGATACACTTTTTTCACTAGTTTGTCAAGGAAATTTCAGATGTAATTATACCCGATTTTTAGCAGTGTGTTTTGTGCACTTTGCCCATTTTCCCCGTGAGATTTTGAAATTATTGCCAAAATTTGCCGATGTGTCAAGCCTCTGCGCTCATTCCTCGATATAAACGCACGCTATGCCGTTGTTATGGCAGTACTCCGCGGCATATGAGCCTTCATAAACCTCTATGGTCAGTGTGGGGAAGTAGGCGAACTCTTCCTCGTCTATGCTGTGGATCGACCTCGGCAGCACGACCCTTCGCAAAGAGTCGCACTTAAAGAAAGCATACGGAGATATCCGCTCCGTTCCCTCGTGAAGGATCACCTCGGCGAGCTGCGAGCAGTATTCAAACGCCTGTCCGCAAATGGTCTTCACATTGCCGCTTATCTCGAGACGATCAATATTTGTTCCTCTCATCATACAAAACGGAATTCTCGATACCCCGTCGGGGATATTTATCCGCTCGAGCGCGGAACAGCAGCTGAACGCCTCCTCGCCTATCTCGGTCACGGTGTCGGGCAATGTGATCTCGGTGATGCCGCGGAGTACCTCGCCCTGCTTATCGAGCTGCCTCGGTCTCGTTCTGTCGGGAGAAAACGCCCCGTCCCCTATCGCCGTGACCGTGCGCCTTCCGATCTTCTCGGGTACCGTCACCCTGTCCTCGCTGCCGATATAGTCCGTGATGATGACAGACCCGTCGGGGCGCTTTTTCCACTTCCAGACATTCCTCATAGCCGTGATGGAATTCGGCGCGGAGCTCAGCAGACGCTGCCGCCGCCTTTCGGCGCGCTCGCGCTCTGCGGCGAGATCGAAATTCCGTGTGATATAGTCGAGAAGCCACGAGGTACACTCGTTCGCCTCCACGGCTGAGGAAAAGCGCATTATTTTCTCACGTCTGTCTACAGGCGTGAGCCACCCCGCGTCCGCGGCGATCTCAAGGCAGGGAATGTTTTCTTCCAGGATAAGATCCCTCAGCATCAGTACCTTGGTATCGCTCCTGATCTTGAAATTCTCCACGATAAAGCGCAGCAGCTCGGGAGACTGAAAGCGCTCGGGACACTCCGTCCACAGATCTCTCGTAAAGCAGATCTTCCTTTTCGCCGCGCCGACCTCGGACAGAAGCCCCGAGACAGCGGAGATAAACTCTTCGTCGGAATACATACCGAGATATGTCCCCAGCCGCGGGACAAGGCTGCCCGGGTACTCGACGAGATCGTCCGTCAGCTCCTCCGACAGCGATACGCCCGCGTTTTTCATCGCCGAGACGAATTCCCGCTCGTTCTGGAGACAAGCGAAGCAAAGCATCTCGTCCGTGTCAAAACCGATGCTTTCGCCGTTCTCTATCAGATATTCGAGTATGCCGAGACGCTCTTCACGCGGAAGCAGCGGCAAAGGGCGTTCGCTCGTCTCATTCAGGCGCTCGATGCTGCGCGCCTCTTTCAGCAGCGCCCTGTCCAACAGCGCCGTATAATGCGCGCCCTGCTCGGGATCCCGCCCCAAAGAAAAGTCATCGGCGAACATCTGCTCGATAAGGCTGCGTTCAAATTTCGCGCCGCCCTCCGCCAGCACCTTCACCATTTCTATCCCGCGGTAGCGGCAGGCGTACCCCAGCGCCCGTGCCGTAAATATCGGCACGCCCGAGGTATTTATCATCTTTGCGACCTCTTCGGGCGAAAGCTCCATCACCGCTTTCACAAAGCCTTCGACGTCAATGATCCCGCCGCGTTCCGTTCCTTCAAAAATCATATCCATAATCGTTGTCCTTTCCGGATCATTCCAAGCCCTCGATGTAAACATACGGTATCTTCATTTCAAGGCAATATTCCTCGGCATAAGAGCCTTTATGCAGCCGCACCGTCAGATTGCGGCAGCCGTAAAACGTGCCTGTCCAGCTGTCGGGCTCTATTGAGCGCAGCGACCTCGGGAGCTCCGCGGTCTCCAACGCGCCGCAATTATAGAATACCGCCTTCTCAAGCTTCTCAACGCCCTCGTTAAGTATCACCGTTTTCAGCTTATCGCACCAATAGAACGCGCCGTTTCCGATCGTTCTTATATTCCCGCTTGTCTCTATGGAAGAGATACCCGTAAGCTCCAGCATACCCTTGGATATCACGGACAGCCCCTTCGGCAGCTCTATCTCGCCGAGCGACTTGCACTTGCAGAACGCGAACTCGCCTATCTCGGTGATCGTATCGGGAAGGATGATCTTGACTATCGCCGCCCGCGCCGCTCTCTGCTCCGCCGTTATGCGCTTCGCGTCGGGCGAGAACGCGTATTCTCCCAGCGCCGTGACCGTATCCCCGCCGATCCTCTCGGGCACGGTGACCTCGGTCTTTTTGCCCTTATAGCCCAGAATAACGATCGTGCCGTCGGGGCGCTTCTCCAACTTCCAGAGCCGCCTTAAAGCCGTGACCGAATTGGGATCCATATTCAGCTCCCGCGTCTGCCGCTTCTCGGCGCGAAGACGCTCGGCGGCAAAGTCGGCGGTGCGGTTTTTGAAGTCGAGCAGCCACGCCGTACACTCGGTCTTCCCCAGCTCGGACGAGAGCTGTATTATCTGATCGCGCTTTTTGGGAGTTTTCAGCCAGCCGAGCTCCGCGAACGCGCAAAGCCCCTCAACGCTGCCGCTTTTGACCGCGCTTTCAAGCATCTTGCCCTTATTCACCTTAGACAGATCATATTTTTCCGTTAGCAGCGGATAAAACCCCTTTATATCCCGATGCCCATCTATCATATACCAAAGGTATTCCGTGAAGTGAAGCTTTTCTCCGCCCAGCTCCGCCGCCAGCGCGGACATATCCCGCACGAAAGCGCCTTCGGGGATCTTCTCCGCGAGAAAGCAATAATCGAACCACTTGTCCTTTCCCTCGTCCAAGCCCGTCCCCCCTGTCAGCACGATATTGCGCCACATCGGCGGAATGACCGCGCCGCGCTCTTTGAGATATCCCCGCATCTCCTCTTCTTCCGTGAAGAACGAAAAGAAATACAGCTCATTTATGTCAAGTCCGAGCCGGCAGGCGTTATCGCACAGATACTCAAGGACCTCAAGCCGCTCCTTCAAAGGAACAACGGGTATCCGCTTATAAAAGCCCGTGTAATAGACGCGTATATACGATATCCCCACACTGCCGAAAATACAGGCGGCGTAATTTTCATCGGGCTTTTCTCCGTATATATAGCTCGATCTTTGCCCCAGCCGCCGCACGGTCTCATAATCGTATGAGAACTTCGCGCCGCACCCGACGAGCGTCTTTACCATCTCAAGCCCCCGAAACCGACAGGCGAGCCCCAACGCACGCGCCGTGAACTCCACTTTTCCGAAGCGCTCCAACAGCTTCTTCACATAAGCGGGATCGTCCCGCAGCACCGAGTTTTCCAGCTCAATCGGCTTATCCCACTGTTTTGGTATAGAAAAAACCTCAGCCATAATTTCCCCCTATCTTAAAAGCAATTCGCAAAGCGTAAAGTTATTCCGCTTCGAGCAATAACTTTACTAGCCGGCTGGCGGTTCGGTTCGCGGCTAAAGCCGCTCACCTCGCCGTCAGCCGCTTTTGCGAATTGCACCTCTTTCCGAAATGTCGTTCCGGCGATAACGCACTTTTTGATACGCCGCCTTGGTGTTGTTTCGGCGGCGCGCTTTTAATGCGCCGCCCTTGTGTTGTCTTAGACCCTTGATTTGAAAAGCAATTCGCGAAGCGAAAAACCTCTCCGCTTCGCTGCGAGGTTTTTCTAGCCAAGCGACGCGGTGTTCCGTGCTCGCTTCGCTGCGCGCGGAACGCCGCGCCGCTTGCTTTCGCGAATT
>CAYPWI010000144.1:0-6010 GCA_964414395.1 uncultured Ruminococcus sp. | reverse complement strand
GGATATGTTTGAGGAAAACGGGGTCATGTATGTCCGCGCCGTGGATTATAAAAGCTCTGTGCGCGCGTTTGATATCGACAACGCAAAGCACGGGATAAATATCCAAATGCTTCTTTATCTCAGTGCCCTGCTGGACGCGAACGCTTCCAATAAGTCTCTTATCGTTGCCCCGGGAGGTATAAGCTACATCCCCTCTAAAAACAGCGGCGCTCAGGAGACCCCGCTCAAGCCGTTTCGTCTTCTGGCATTGAAGCATCGTCCCAGCGGGCTGGTCATTCTCGACAACGCGACGAACGACGAATATACCAAATTCGAAAACTCTGTGATCAGCAGGATAACCGAGGAGGACGGAATGACAGCCGCCCTGGCTGACAAGACCAAGCTCTCCCCCGAAGAACAGAAAAAGTGCGGCGACTACGAGGCAGGACTGAAAAAAATAGCGGAGCTGTTCGATCTCAAGGAAGGCAACAATCTGAGCACATCGGAATTCACGGACTTCTTGAGCGAAGTGAAAACCAATGTCGGAAAAAATTATTCGGAGCTTCTTGACGGCGACGTTTCGGCGCTCCCGCTCGAATACGCCGAGGCTGAGATCAAGCTTGACAGAGACAAAGAAAAAAGCAAGGGCAGCAGGAAGACCCCGTGCCAATACTGCCGATTTAATGATATCTGTAAAAACAACGGTCAAAAGACCTCCATCTGCGTTGAAGATGAGAAAAACGCCGACGGCGGGAAAGCGCGCGCCAAGAAGAAAACCAAAAAGGAGGCGGCGGAATGAAGGATAAAAAAATAACCCCCAATGAAAAGCAGCAAGCGGCGATAGATCATCCATATAAAGAACCCGCTGTCGTTACGGCGGCGGCGGGAAGCGGAAAGACTACGCTGCTCGTGGAGCGTGTGGTAAAGCTTCTGTCCGACACGCCCTCCGGCTTAAATTCGGGATCGCTCGCCATTATGACGTTCACGAGAAACGCCGCAAAAAGTCTTCGCGAAAAGCTCAACAAAAAGCTGAACGCTCGGTTTGAGGAGGAAAACGATCCCGATGTGCGCGGTCACATCAAGGAGCAGATCTTCTCGCTGCGCCAAGCGTATATCTCCACCATTGACGCGTTTTGTCTGAGGATCATAAAAGAAAACCCCATGACGTTTGATCTGCCAATGAATTTCACTCTGGCGGACACTCCCAAAAAGGTCACAATGCAGCTTCGCGCTATAGATCTTGCAATGGAGGATCTCTACGACGGCGAGCACAGCGACCTGTTTTCGGAGGAAGAACGCCGCAGGCTGTTCTATACGTTCAGCTTCAAGGATGATGAATATCTGAAAAAAGCGGTCATGTCTGCCGCGGACACGCTTTCGACCTTCGCGGACGCGAACAAATGGCTGAATGACGCGGAAGACGCTTATAAAGATATCAATTCTCTCGAAAAGAAGTATTTGAGCGCTTTTTTGCCGCTGATCAAATTAAACCATTCGCGCGCAAAGACGGTTCTCGAAGGATATGACGGACTTGAGGACGACCTTGACGGAGAGGTAGAAGAGTACGAGGCAAACGGTCTTAAAGGCACGACAAAAAGCTCGTTTGAGACTTACACCTCCAAGGTCCTGCCCGATATAAAAAACTATATCCGCTTCGACACCGCGCGCTATGAGGAATTCTGCGCAAACTGTGAGGATTTTGAAAAGTCTCCCTCGATAGGAACGCTTTGCAGGATCTTCTCCGACTTCAAGGCGCACGGCGATCCCTCTAAGATCGGCACGGGCGGCACCGCTGCCAAAATGCGCGCCGTTTTCAAGAAAATGAAAGATCTTTCGGAGAAGGTCAGCAAGGCAATACTGAAAAACGATTTTGATGAGGAAAGCACGCTCTCTTCCCTTCCCGCACAGCAGGAGGTCATTCATTCGTTCGTAAAGCTCGTAAGACTGTATATAAAGTATTACGATGACGTCAAGAAGAACTCGGGCTGCATCGACTTTTCCGACTGCGAGCTTCTGCTGCTGAAAAAGCTTCGGGACGATACGGAATTCTGCAGTATGCTCTCAGACCGCTTCTCCTGTATCATCGTAGACGAGTTTCAGGACTCCAACGACATACAGGCGGAGATCTTCCGACTGCTCGGAAAAGGACGCCTGTTCTATGTGGGGGACATCAAGCAGTCGATCTACGCGTTCCGCGGGGGCGATCCCGACATAATGACACAGCTGTGCGACGGCAAGGATGGCTTTAAGCCCCTGCCGCTGAATATGAACTTCCGCTCGCGCAAAGCGGTGATAAACGTGATAAACGCCGCTTTCACGGGACTTATGACGCGCGAATACGGCGGCGTTGACTACAAGATCAAAGATAATCAGCTCGAGTACGGAGCGGATTACCCCGATATTCCCGAAGACCTGAAAAGCAAATTCAAATGCGAAATATGCTTTATAAACTCCGACGGCGTTGATGAGAAGGATATGGCGGCTCCGAGATATATCGCGGAAAAGATACGCGCCATTCATGATGATCCCAATTTCACGATCGTCAAAAATGACGTTCTTGTCCGTCCCGACTATTCGGATTTCGCTATTCTTCTGAGAACAAAGACAAACATCGATAACTACCGCGCGGCATTGAGGGAGCTCGGCATAGACTCGACCTCACCCGCGGGAAAAGATTTTCTCGACTCCCCCGAGATCAAGCTTCTCATCTGCTGCCTTACGATCGTGGACAATCCCATGCGTGACGAAGAGATGCTCAAGGTCCTGATGTCGCCTATTTATCGTCTTAACGCCGAAGAGATCGGACTTATCCGTTTGGGTCTGCTTGGTCTTGAAGGGGCAGCTCTGAGCGACGCTCAGAAGAAGGCATATTCCAAGAAAATGAAAAGCTATTCGCTGTATCAGTGCGCGAAGATCTGCTCCGAGGACCTCATCATAGAAGAGTTCAACAGCATATGCGCGGACTATCCTTTAGATACGGACGATAAAGAGATCAAGCGCAATAAGGACAAGAAGCTGGAGGCGTTCCTCGGCGACCTTAACGACTTTCGCTATTACAAGGGCAGCAGCTCGGTCTATAAGCTTGTCTGCAAGATCTGCGAGGACACCGACCTCGCGTCATATACGGCGGTCCTTGACAGCAGCACGAACAGCGTCGCTAATATCCGCAGGTTCCGCGATATGGCGGCGGATTTTGAAGAACGCGACGGCGGGAACCTCAGCGACTTCCTGAGATTTATCGAATATATCCGCTCGTCCGACGGAAAAAAGACAGATGAAGCGTTCGGAGCCGTGGAAGACGCAAATGCCGTTCAGATAATGACGTTCCACGGCAGCAAGGGGCTTGAAGTCCACATATGTATCATGTCGGAGCTTGACAATGTTCTCTCCGAGAACGATATGACGGGCACGATGCTTATGAGCCGCGAATTGGGGCTTGCCATGACAGATGTGGATATCAAAAACCGCGTCAAGCGCCGACCGTTGGCTTACCGTGCTTTAGCGAAAAACACCCGCCTTCGTCTCTGCGGGGAAGAACTCAGGCTGCTGTATGTGGCAATGACACGCGCGCGCGAAAAGCTTATTATGGCAGTGCCCGGCAAGTTCGGCAGCTGGAAGAGCGCGAAGCTCGACCCCGACAATGTCGACGAGCTGTTTGACAGTTCGCAGCCGTTCAAGTGGGTGTTCGGGTCTCTTATGAGATACTACGATGAAAAGACAAACAGCTTCGGCGATCTGGAATGTACTCTTTTTAAAGGAGACGAAAAAGCCGCCAAGGCTGCAGCTCCCGATGAAAACGAAAGCGAGGAAGAGAGCGTCACTCCCGATAATATCGATGAAAGCGGCGATCATAACGCAGCCGATCCCGACCGAGTGGAGGCGCTGTCGCGGAAGATCGATTTCAGATATCATCACGAGGACGACACCATCCGCCGCGAAAAATACTCGGTAACGGAGCTTGCCCACAGGAATTCCACAATGTTCTTCGCGCCGACCTCACCGCGCTTTGCCGAAGACGCGGAGGTATCGGGCGCGGACAAGGGCAACGCATATCACAAATGTATGCAGTTTCTCCCTTTGACCGAGCTTTCGGGAGTTAAGTCCGCCGACTTTGAAAAGATCATCGCCGACTCCATAAAGGCAATGACGGAGAGCGGACAGCTGACGGAAGCGGAGGCGGAGCTCATTGATACAGCGCACATCTCAAAATTCTTCAGCGAAGAACTGGGGCAGAGGATGCTCAAAGCGAAAACGATACGGCGCGAGCAGCCGTTCTACGCCGAGGTAGACGGAAATGACATCGGCGAGGACGACCTCGGCGAAATAACATTGCAGGGACGCGTCGACCTTTATTTCATCGAAAACGATGAGATCGTGGTCGTTGATTACAAGAGCGACAACAAATTCAATCTGGAAAAAGAAAAGGACAACTACGCACAGCAGGTAAAGATCTACAGCACGGTACTCCCGATGCTGACCGGATATCCCGTAAAAGAGATCTTCCTGTATGCGTTTCTCGAGGATAGGGCGATAGAAATAAATGATAAATAAGCTTATAAGAATAATTGCGGCTTTGCTGACGGCGGCGCTGCTGACTCTGACGGCGTTCGCGGACAGCGCGGGCTTCGCCGTGGAAAAGGAACGCGCTCTCGCGGTGAGAGCGCCGTTTGAAAAGAACCGCGTCACCATACGCTGGAACACGGACGACGGAGAAAATGTCGGCGCGCCGATCTCCTGCGGAAATTACGTGCTCCTGCCAACGCTCAACACCGTTCGGCGGCTCAGCGAGAAGGACGGCAGTCTGGCAGGCGTCGCCATGCTGGAAGACAAGGTGGCGGCGAACCTGCGCGGCGCGGTACTGGGCGGCGTTCTCGTTCAGCCCACTCGCTCAGGGCTCTATGCGATAAACACGGAAGGTATGACCGTACTCTGCTCGCGCGAGTTCGGGGAAATAACAACAGATGTGGCGCTTATGGACGGTCTGGCGTATTTCGGGGCGAAGCGGGGCGGAGGCTATTCGTTCTTTTGCGCGGACTACACTAAAGAGTTCTCCACCGTATGGGAATTTAAAAGTGAAGATCCCCTCACCTCCCCCGCCCTCTATGGGAAAATGGTGGTGTTCGGGGCGGGAGAAGACCTCATCGTCCACAGCGCCGACACCGACGAATACAAGACCAACCACATTGGCGAACAGCTCTCCGACGTACTAGCGGGCAGCTACGCCATTTTTATGACGACAGCGAGCGATAACGTCTGCAAGATACGTCTTGAACCGAACGGCACAGCCGAAGCGGACACATTGGCGTTCTGCAAGGTCGGCGGCGGTCTTACCGCACCCGCCGAATATAACAACCGCTTATATGTGGGATCTTCGGACGGCTTCTTCGTTATCGACGCTCTGAACATGGAAGTGATGAAGTCCTTCCCCGATCTGAAAAACTCCTCCGCACCCGTCATCTGCTACGGCGCGGGACAGCGCGCTTATACCGTGGCTCATGACGATCGGCTCGACCGTGATGTGCTTTACTCGATACTCGACACCGACGACGAACAGACCGTCTCGGAGATCGTCAAGATGATCGACTATACTGACGGAGAATGTGACGTATCGGCAGCGGGTACCATGTACTTCCGCACCGCCGACGGCAAGCTGTGGGCGATATCCGAAACGGAAAACGACCTGTTCACCATAATTATAAAGGTCGTGCTGACGCTGGCTATATTCGCGATGCTTATCGTGATCATCATCGCGTGGTCGAAAAAGCGCAGGGCAAAGCGCCCGCCCGAATATTGACCTTTAAGAGCGCCTGCTCTTTAAAAATAAATGTAAAATACAGGAGGAAACACCCAATGGAAGTAACACTTAAAAACCAAAACTGCAAAGCTGTGATCGCTCAGCACGGCGCGGAGCTCCAATCACTTATTGTGAACGGCAGAGAGCTTATGTGGAACGGCGATCCCAAATTCTGGGCTAATCACGCGCCCGTTATGTTCCCGATGATAGGCACGCTCAAGGACAACAAGACGCTTA
>CAYPWI010000143.1:775-6058 GCA_964414395.1 uncultured Ruminococcus sp. | reverse complement strand
AGTTGTGCGGGCAGCCCTGCACAAAAACCACATACCTCAAGCCCGGTCCGTCCACGATAGACTCCGAGACCGTGCCCGAGATCCTTATATCCATTTTTTGTATTACCTCCACACGGCAAAAACGCGTTAATTTCTTTCGGAAAGGCGCTTCGGGCGCTCTATGCGGTCGATCTGCACCTCGTCGTCGCGGCGGTGACACATCGGACATTCGTCGTCGATTATTCCCGTAAACCCGCAGCACGGGTCGCGGTCTATCGGGTGATTTATAGCGCCGTAACCTATTCCCTGCTCCTTCATATAGCGGACGATCTGCTCGAACGCCTCGAGGTTCTTCAGTGGGTCACCGTCGAGCTCCACATAGCTGATGTGCCCGCCGTTCGTGAACGCGTGATAGGGCGCTTCCAAACGTATTTTCCTGAACGCGCTGATGTTGTAGTATACCGGCACATGGAAAGAATTGGTATAGTAATCCTTGTCCGTGATGCCGGGGATCTCCCCGTAACGCTTCTTGTCGATCGCGATAAAGCGCCCCGAAAGGCCCTCGGCGGGGGTAGCCAGCAGGCTGAAATTAAGTCCCGTCTTCTCGCACTGACGGTCTACCTTTTCACGCATATGCGACACTATCTTAAGCCCCAGCTGCTGCGCCTCGTCGCTTTCGCCATGGTGAACGCCGATAAGCGCGACAAGCGTCTCCGCAAGCCCTATAAAGCCGACCGACAATGTGCCGTGTTTGAGTATCTCGCCGACCTGATCGTTTTCGGAAAGCTTGTCCGAATCTATCCACACGCCCTGCCCCATAAGGAACGGGTAGTTCTTCACGCGCTTTTCCGACTGTATCTTAAAACGCGCCAAAAGCTGATCGAACACCATTTCCATCATATTGTCGAGCTTGGTGAAAAAAAGGTCGATATCCTTTTTCGACTCTATTGCCAGCCGCGGAAGATTTATCGTCGTGAAGCTTAAGTTTCCGCGCCCCGTGACGATCTCGCGCGACTTGTCGTAATTGTTGCCGATAACGCGCGTGCGGCAGCCCATGTAGGCTATCTCGGTGTTGTAGTCGCCCTCTTTATAGTATTGCAGATTGAACGGCGCGTCGATAAAGCTGAAATTCGGGAACATACGCTTTGCGGAAGTCCTTATCGCCAGCTTGAACAGATCGTAGTTCGGATCGCCCTCGCTGTAGTTTATGCCCTCTTTTACCTTGAATATCTGCACGGGGAAGATCGGGGTCTCACCGTTGCCGAGACCGCTCTCGGTCGCGAGCATCACGTTGCGGGATACCATTCTTCCCTCGGGAGTGGTGTCCGTGCCATAGTTTATGCTTGAGAACGGCACCTGCGCGCCCGCGCGGGAGTTCATGGTATTCAGATTATGGATAAGCGCTTCCATAGCCTGATAGGTCGCGCGCTCGGTCTCCGCCTCGGCGATTTTCTCCGCCTCGTCCTGGAGCTTTCCGAAACGGTCATCATGAGTGGGAGCGAGGATCTCCCATTCCTTCGATTTGTAGTCGTAATTATCGTCAAGCTTGGGGAAAAGCCCGTATTCCTCCTCGATCTTTGCCTCAACATCTCTGAGCGTCCCGAGGACCTCGTTGTAATCCTTGTTCTCATATGAATAAAGGATAGCCTTGGCGAGATTGCGGAGATACATACGCTTGAAGGTCTTCTTTACGCCCTCTGCCATGGCATAGTCGAAGTTCGGGATAGACTGACCGCCGTGCTGGTCGTTCTGGTTGGACTGAATGGCTATGCAGGCAAGCGCCGCGTAGCTCGAAATGTCGTTCGGCTCGCGCAGATAGCCGTGTCCCGTGGAAAAACCGACGTGAAACAGCTTGATAAGATCTATCTGGCAGCAAGTAGTGGTGAGCGTCAAGAAGTCGAGATCGTGAATGTGGATATCACCGCCTATATGCGCCGAGGAATGTCTCGGATCGAGCACATACATCTCGTTGAACTGCTTCGCACCCTCGCTGCCGTACTTCAGCATAGTACCCATGGCGGTATCGCCGTCGATATTGGCGTTCTCGCGCTTGATATCCGACTCAGCCGCAGAGATGAATGTCAGATTTTCATAGATCTTCATCAGCGTGGTGTTCATCTCGCGCTGTCTCGTGCGCTCGGCGCGGTAGAGAATGTACGCCTTCGCGGTCTTGGCGTGCCCGTCCTCGATAAGGACGCGCTCCACCATATCCTGGACCTCCTCAACGGAGGGATTTCTTCCGATAATCGTTTCCGAAAGCAGCTGGCAGACCTTGTCAGCCAGAGCCATAGCCTCGGTGTAATCTCTTCCGCCGACAGACTGCGCCGCCTTGTAAATTGCGCCCGCGATCTTCTCCACATTGAACGGAACCTGTCTGCCGTCGCGCTTTTTGATCATAGTTATCATTGCCATAACAAATAATGCTCCTTGCCGTTTCACAATATCTTGTATATTTCCGGGTGACTTATTCCATTATACAGTATTTATTCCGGTTTGTCAATATGAAAAAGCATTTTCTTTTAAGTTTTTTTGGATAGGCTTTCGAGCTTGTCGATAAAATTCGCGGCTGCCGTTTTTTGGCAGCCGCGAATTCTATAGAGGAAAACAATATTCAAATTTTCAGCAAAAATCTGTATGGATCACTTTCTCTTTTTGGAAGAAACTGCCACAGCCGCTCCGCCTACGATCATAAGTGGGATAAAAAGCATAACGGCTCCGCTGTTGGGGTTGTCGTTATCGCCGGGAGTGCTTTCCGAATTACCGGAAGAAGTCGGCTCGGACGATGTATCGGAAGAAGTCGGCTCGGACGATGTATCGGAAGTGGTCGGCTCGGACGACGCATCAGAGGAAGTCGACTCGGACGATGTATCAGAAGAAGTCGGCTCGGACGATGTATCCGAGGAAGCCGGCTCACTTGTGCCGGGCTGTGAAGTATCGGTAATATCCTCAACTTCCCCGACAACACACAAGAACGCTTGCCTTTCCTGAGTAAGCTCCCCGCTTTGTGTATAATTAACGCGTTCGTTGTTGGTAATACCGTATATTTCAACATAAACGGCGTTGAATTCGGTAAAGCTGTCCTCAAAATACTTATTTCCGGATTCTAAACCTATCAGATAGGTATTGCTGCTTGCCGCGTAGCCGGCCATGCCGCTGCCGCCGTCATTAGCGCCCTGCCACTCTCCGGTCTGCGAGTCATAAATGACCCATGCGCCGATGACACCGCCTTTGTCCTGACGCGCCCGAAGCGAATATCTGTTATAGCCGGGAAATGTAACCTCGCCGTTTACGCGCGTAAGCGTTGTAAACTGGATATCCGCGTAAACCGAATCGCACTCGGCATATCCCGACGGTATATTACTTATTGTCACCATTGTCCCGGCGTCTTGACGATCGACCTTAGCGGTAATTCCTTTTCCGGAGGATCGTCCCTCGTCCGCGCTTGCCGTTATCGCCATTGTCGCTGACATTGCGGCGGCAAGCAAAGCCGCGCCAATCTTCTTGAAAATGTTCATAGTAGAATTTCTCCTTTTCTTAAAGCCCGTTATCGGACAAATTATTCACAGAAATAACTCCGATTATCTCTATGACGATAATATTATATCACAATAAGTATAATTTGTCAAGCGTTTTAATATAATTTTTTATATTTATATCTGTTATAATATTCTTAAGCGAAAAAATGTATTGCGGATAATAAAAAGGAGAACAGATGGATGTTGCGAAAAGAATTATTGCCTTAAGGGAAAAGAAAAATTATACCACGAACAAGCTCGCGAACCTCGCGGGGATATCGCAAAGTCACCTGCGTGAGATAGAAATGGGCAAGCGAAGCCCGACCATTGAAACACTTTCGTATTTCTGCGACGCTTTGGATATCGGGCTTGAAGAATTTTTCCGCGAGGACGATCATGAGCTTAGCCCGTTTCTTATGAGCGCCTTGAAAAAGCTAAACGCGGAAGAGCAGGAGGGTCTTGCTCATTTTATCAATACACTTCGGAAAAGATAAAAGCTCGGCGATAAACCGAGCTTTTTGATTTATTCGGCGAGCGTCCGCTTTCCGTCGGCTTGTTCGCGTTTTTTTATCTTATGCCAAACCACAATATAACAGATAATGTGCGTCAAAAACGTTATCGTCCATGAGATCGGATAGGTCATATAAAGCGTTGTAATATTATGGAATTCCGGGATCTGAAAAACCGTCGCGATCAGCAGCAGGCGCAGTCCGCAAGCTCCCGCCAATGACACCAGCATGGGCATTATTGAGCGCCCCAGACCGCGCAGCATTCCCACCATAACGTCCATACAGCCGCACAGCGCGTAGGTCGTGCAAATGACCTCCATTCTCCTCATACCCGCGTCTATGACCTCGGGCGTTTTGGAATATATACTGAGAAGCGGTCTTCCGAACAGGAACGCCAGCCAGCCGAGCGCCAGACCCGCGACGATTACGCACCCCTGGGCACAGAACAATATCCTCGGGATCCTCTTGTACTTCTTAGCGCCCACGTGCTGACCCGTAAACGAGATCGCCGCCTGATAGAACGTGTTCATCGCCATATATATGAAGCCCTCTATGGACTGCGCCGCGGTGTTTCCCGCGATGGTATTGTCGCCGAACAGGTTTACGGACGATTGGATAACGACGTTGGAGAGCGAGAAGATCACGCCCTGAAATCCCGCGGGAAGCCCCACTCTGATGATCGACAGCAGGACGGGCTTTTTGATGCCGAGCCGCCTGAAATCCAGATGAATATGGCTCTGTTCCTTGACAAGGCACAGCATAGTAAGGAACGCGGAGATGTACTGTGAGATGATAGTCGCCAGCGCCACGCCCGCGATATCCATTCTGAACACTATAACGAACAGCATATTCAGCAGAACGTTTATAACTCCCGCCGTCAAAAGGAAATACAGCGGGCGCTTGGTATCCCCGACGGCTCTCAGGATAGCCGCGCCGAAGTTGTAGACCAGCACGGCGGGCATTCCCGCGAAGTATATTCTGAGATAGATCGTGGCAAGCGGCAGCTGCGCCTCGGTGGCGTTCATGAGAATAAGCATCTCGGGCGCGAGAACGACACCGATCACCCCGATGATAACGCCGCATATCGCCGACAGCAGCACCGACGTGTGGACGATGTTTCGCATATCCTGTCGGGAATTCGCGCCGTGCGCCCGGGCAGCTAAGACGTTCACGCCGACCGCCAAACCGACGAACAGGTTAGTGAACAGATTTATCAGTGATGAGGTGGAACCCACCGCGCCCATGGAGTTATCCCCCGCGAACGCTCCCAAAACCACCAC
>CAYPWI010000143.1:0-765 GCA_964414395.1 uncultured Ruminococcus sp. | reverse complement strand
GCATCTTCTTCAACACCGAACCGCTGCACAGATCCATCGAATAACTTTTTGCCATTTCTTCATTACCTTCCCGATAAAACAAGTTATATATCAAAATCAACGTTCCCCCGCCGAAGACGAGGGAGAATAACTTTTCACCTATATATTATATCACCATCGGGAATATATTTCAATTGTGTTTTTTGTTGAATTAAAACAAATTTCAAGTTATAACATTGTTATGTTTTAACAAAATAGTTTAGGCTAACTCAATTTTTCCTGAAAACCCCTTGACTTTTTTCGGAAAATGGTTTAACATATATCTTGGTTAGAGGATGCTAACCCGGATAGTTATGATCTTCTGTCGAGTATCGGGAAGATCATAAAGCTCCGGCATAGTTAGCTTTATCTAATACATTTTCCAAGATAGTTAGTATTTTCTAACAGAGGATCGGCTCAAAACAGATGATAAAGAAAATAGGCGGCAGACCCGAAACGCGGCAATTCTTAGAGGGGCTGGGGTTCGTGGTAGGCGGCGCGGTGACGGTCATAAACGAGATCGGCGGAAACGTGATACTCAGCGTCAAGGATTCCCGCGTGGCGGTTTCCGAGGAAATGGCGCGGAAAATTATGGTATAACGACATGGGAGGTAATTTTATGGCAACATTAAAGGACGCGAAGATCGGTTCATCGGTCGTGGTGAAGAAGCTCGGCGGTGATGGCGCGGTCAAGCGCCGCATCATGGATATGGGCATCACCAAGGGCACCGAGGTCTATGTACGCAA
>CAYPWI010000142.1:3091-6086 GCA_964414395.1 uncultured Ruminococcus sp. | reverse complement strand
GTCGTCGAGTATTTGCAGCAAGACGTTGAACACATCGGGGTGCGCCTTCTCCACCTCATCGAAAAGCACTACGGAATAGGGCTTGCGGCGTACCGCGTCGGTGAGCTGACCGCCCTCCTCATATCCCACATATCCCGGAGGCGCGCCTATCAGGCGGCTGACAGTATGCTTCTCCATATACTCGCTCATATCAAGGCGGATTATGTTGTGCTCATCGTCGAAGAGCGCTTCCGCGAGCGCCTTCGCAAGCTCCGTCTTGCCTACGCCCGTGGGACCTAAGAACAGGAACGAACCCAGCGGCTTCCTCGGGTCGTTGATGCCGGCTCTTGAACGCATAATGGATTCCGTCACGCGCTGAACAGCCTCGTCCTGACCCATAACGCGCTTGTGGAGCGTATCGGAGAGGTGGAGTATCTTCTCGCGCTCACCCTCGACGAGCTTGTCGACGGGAATTCCCGTCCAGCGGGCTACTATTCTCGCTATCTCCTCGTCGGTGACTTTGTCGCGGAGCAGCGAGCTTGCCTTGGCTTCCTCGGCTATCTCCTCTTCCTTTTTCAGCTCGTTTTGCAGCTGCGGGAGCTTGCCGTACATCAGCTCCGCCGCCTTGTTCATATTGTATTCGAGCTTGGCTTTCTCGATCGCGGCGTTGGTCTGCTCGATCTCTTTGCGGAGATCCTGGACTTTGGTGATCGCGGTCTTCTCGTTCTGCCACTTGGCTTTCATGGCGTTGAATTTGTCGCGCTTCTCGGCAAGCTCTTTTCTTATATCGGCAAGGTGTTCCTCGGAGAGCTTGTCGGTCTCCTTGGAGAGCGCCGCTTCCTCGATCTCAAGCTGCATGATCTCGCGCGAGATCTCGTCCAGCTCGGAGGGCATACTGTCCATTTCGGTGCGGATCATCGCGCAGGCTTCATCAACAAGATCTATCGCCTTATCGGGCAAAAATCTGTCCGTGATATAGCGGTTGGAGAGCGTCGCGGCGGCGATTATCGCGTTGTCCTGTATCTTTACGCCGTGGAAGACCTCGTAGCGCTCTTTCAGTCCGCGGAGAATGGAAATAGTGTCCTCGACGTTCGGCTCGTCTACCAGAACTTTCTGGAAACGGCGCTCCAGCGCGGGGTCTTTCTCGATATACTTCGAGTATTCGTCAAGAGTGGTCGCGCCTATGCAGTGGAGTTCACCGCGCGCCAGCATGGGCTTGAGCAGATTGCCCGCGTCCATAGCGCCCGAGGTCTTGCCCGCGCCGACTATCAGATGAAGCTCGTCGATGAAGAGGATAATGCGCCCGTCCGACTTCTTGACCTCGTTCAAGACTGCTTTCAGACGTTCCTCAAACTCGCCCTGATACTTCGCGCCCGCGATCAGCGCGCCCATATCCAGGCTGAACAGCTTGCGATCTTTCAGATTTGCGGGAACGTCCCCACGGACTATTCGCAGAGCCAGACCCTCGGCGATCGCGGTCTTGCCTACGCCGGGTTCGCCGATAAGGCAAGGGTTGTTCTTGGTCTTGCGCGAGAGTATGCGGATAACGCTTCTGATCTCGCTGTCGCGCCCGATAACGGGATCGAGCTTGTTCTGACGCGCGAGTTCCACAAGATCCTGACCGTATTTCTTGAGAACGTCGTAGGTCTCCTCGGGGTTCTTCGAGGTCACGCGCTGATTGCCGCGAACTTCCTGTAAAACCGTCAGCAGCTTCTTCTTGTCCACGCCAAAGCTCTTGAAGATGCCCTGCACATCGCTGTCGGGCTTTTCTGTCAGCGCGAGCAGCAGATGTTCAACGGAGACATAATCGTCCTTCATACGCTCGGCTATTCTTTCCGCCTCGGCAAGCGCGGAGTCCAGCTCGTGGGAGATGTAGACCGTTCCCGCCTCGCGTCCGCTGCCCGTAACGCGCGGCATACCCTCGATGAATTTCAGCGCCGCGGTCTTCAAGCCGTTCGCGTCAATGCCCATCTTGGTGAACACCTGCGGGATAAGTCCGCCCTCGTCATTCAGCAGAGCGTAAAGCAAGTGCATCTGCTCTACATTGTTGTTCTGATACGAGACCGATACGTCCTGCGCGGACTGTATCGCGTCAATGGATTTTTCGGTAAGCTTGTTTACATTCATATAATTTGCCTCCTTATCTTAAAAGCAATTTGCGAGGCGTCTCACTCCGCGCTTCGCGCTGCGTTCGAACAGCCGGCTGACGGTTCGTTCGCTGCGCTCACTTCACCGTCAGCCGCTTTCGCAAATTGCATCGCTCTCCGGTGTTATTCTTTTTTAACAATACGCCGTGTTCTATATTATAATATCGAGTTTTTCAAGCTGCGTTCGGTAATATTTCTCCGCGGCGCTTGCCGCTTCTCCGATTTCGGGAAGCTGCGCGAAATATTCTTTCATCGCACCATCGAACATCGCCATATAATCCGCGACCGCCGTGCCGAGCCGATCGTCCGAGATATCCCCCGAGGGCATATTCAGCGTGCGCGTGAAATGTCCCTCCGAGATCGTGTAGAGAATATCCTCCGTCAGCTTATCCGCGATATAATGCCGCTCCAGCGCCGCCCAGCACTTAAAAAAGCCCGTGAGGTCGTCCATCAGCTGCGCGTTCTGAGTGCGGAACGATACCTTCATCTCGCCCGCGCGCTTGCCGTTCTCGGAAAATATCTCCACGGAATACTTCACTGTAGGCTTGTAGCGGTATTTCAGTGAAGTCCTAGCCGAGAGCGTGCCGCCGCTCGGCTTTTCGGAGAGCATAAACGCGGAGTTCATCGACCGCGCGAGTGCGTCGAGGATCTCTTCAAGCCGCATTTCGGGCGTAGTATAGGCGACGCGCTCCGCCAAGATCCTGTTCACCATCGCCGAACGCGATACCCCCGCCGAATTCGCCAGCGTGTCAACCGCATCCACAACGCCGTCCGACAGCACAAGGCTGTAGATACTTTTGCTCATATGCTCACCTCACTTGATCATATTTTGCTCCTTACGTTAATAATTATAACACGGTTTTAATAAT
>CAYPWI010000142.1:0-3081 GCA_964414395.1 uncultured Ruminococcus sp. | reverse complement strand
TGCGACCGTTTTGTATATTTTGAAAAAAACGCCCCTGCCAAAAAGCAGGGACGGTGTGTTCATCATTTTACCAGCAGGGCTAGGTAGGCGGGGGTGGTGAAGTTGTGTTCTTTTAGGAAGTCGAGGATATTCTGTTCAATAACAATGTTTTGGCACAATCCTCTGCATAATATAGAGACTAATCCTGAAAAACGCTCCTCGCCCTCATAGCGAAAATGTTGTCCAAGATATTTTATCTCTACTTTTTTCCCGGAAACTTCGGCAGCTATTAAATTTAGTTTTATGCAAGCATATGCTACCGCAAAGAGGCTATAATTCTCGTAAATAGTTTTATCAATAAATTTAAAGGGAACCGCCAATTCCAACATCAGATTGAGCGCTATATTACGCAAGAAAAATGGGCGGTCTTTAAATCGTTCCATCAAAAGCCGGCTGCCAAGTTCATAAAGTACAACGTTTGGCGTACCTGTAGGATCTCTTAATGAATTTATCGGGCTTGCCTCAATAATTTCCTTTAAGATCTTCCCAATAAAGCCAAATCTCAAATGATAATTTGGTTTTATGTCTTCGATAGCCTTTAGATGTGCGCCATTGCGCATTTGAACCTTGAATGCTCTCAGTGCTTCGGGAATCCTGTCATATTCTTTCTTTTCAACAAGTTTAGTTAGTGATTGCGCTGCTAATGCGCCTAGAATTATATTAGTTTCCACATCATGCTTTTTGTCGCCGATAAGTTCATAAAAAAATTCTAAAAGTTCTCCGCGATATTTTAGTTCCGGATTTTTTTTCAATATTCTAGTGTCGTCCATTATATTGGGGCGTATTCTAGTTCCTACCGTTGCTTCGCAATTAACTAGATCCATTGTTTTTTCGACATTAAACAATCGTTCCACAACAACGTGGCAAGAGGAATTGCAAAAACGATAAATCACACCATTTGAAAATATATTTCTTCGTGGATAGATCCTACAGGTTAATGATAGATATTCCGCGCCAAGTTCCTTTTGAATTCTGCATAATCCATCGTCCGTAACACAGGGGCATTTGCCACACTCGTTAAATTGTACTTTATAATCATCCAATGATTTTTCGTCAGGTACGAAACATTTTTCAACGATCTTCTTTAATTCCGGGGAAATTTTAGGGGCATTTTTGACCTTTTCCACTTCATCTTTGCTCCACGAAATGACCCAACCATAGCAACAATTATCCATACACTCACTGCCGATACAATGAAAGTCCTTAAAATATCTTGGCTGTCTGTAATAATAATAATTCATAATAAACCCTCCTGTGACGATCTCACAAAAACGCCCTCCCCTATTCGGAGAGGGCGCAATTGTCAAACTATCATGCCGCTAGGCGGCTATAGTCGGTTGGCAAATTAGCCGAGGAGCTGCAGAATGGACTGCGGCTGCTGATTTGCCTGAGCGAGCATAGACTGAGCTGCCTGCTGGAGAATGTTGAACTTGGTGTAGTTCATCATCTCGGAAGCCATGTCGGTGTCTCTGATAGAAGACTCCGCTTCCTGAATGTTCTCAGCGGTTGTGGTCAGGTTGTCGATCTTGTGCTCAAGTCTGTTCTGGGTTGCACCGAATGTGGCACGAACCATGGAAACCTTGTTGATCGCGTTATCGATTCTGTCGATAGCGTAGTTAGCGTCCTCCTGAGTATTCAGCGAGAGGTTAGCAGTGTTGAGACCGTCTGCTCTGGAGCTGATGTTCAGGTTAGCCTTGAGGTCGCCCATACCCTCGGTGGAGTACTCCATTGTGAAGTCAACGCTGTCCTTGGTGCGAGCGCCGGTCTGAAGTACGAGGTGATCGGTATAGGTCAGAGGAGCGTTAGCAGCGGTGTTGCTGTTAGCCTTGGAAACGTTGCCGGTCTTAGCAACTTCAACAGTGGGAACTGCACCTTCATCAAACTTGTAGCTTTCAGTTCCAAGCTTGAATTTTATATTGCCGGTAGAGAATGTTGTAACAGCATTACCAGCTGCGTCAGTACCAGCGACACCATCCATAGTAGCGGGAGTAATGGTCATCAACTCGGTAGTGCCGGAGAGAATATCCATCTTAAGATCTGTGCCGTCGTTAGTCCACTTAAATGTGAAAGTGCTGCCATTTACGGAGAAATCCGTCGAATCGCCGTCAGCAACACCCTTTATGATAGTACCATCCTTAAGAGCGATAGTCATATCATAAGTAGCCGCAGCAGCAGCGCCACCGTTATCGGTCGCACCGTAGTTTACAGTAACATCTGCACCGTCCAGAAGATTGATAAGCTGCTTAAGATCCTCATTCATTGCCGCGTCATTAAGTCCGGTCTTGATTTCTGTTGACAAGTTAAGATCGGTTGCTTTCTCAGCACCAATGACAGCCGTGAAACCGGAAGCGTCAGAAACAGTTGCACCAATATTCTGAGGAGCGTCAACGCCGGTTCTGGGGTTATTGAAGGTCAGGGTGATCGTATCACCATTTGCGAGCTTGCTTTCATCAATTACAACATTTGCAAGATCAGCTACCAGCGGATCGCCAGCGGTAGGAGTAATTTCAGCATAGTCACCTTTCAATGCAGCTCCGAGGTTATTGTAATCATCTACACTAATGATGCTACCATCATTAGCGTTCTCATAAAAATGATCATCGGTCATTACGATCTGCTCATTGCCGTCCTTGTCTGTCCACTTATAAGTGGGGGTCTCCAATGTAACAGTAAAGCCGCCGTTGCCGTTATCTGTAAGCGTTACATTCTTATAGTTTGCGCCGTTGTCTGCGCTGATCGCAGACCAAGTCTCAGATGCCTTATCGTACTTAAAGGTTACATTAACAGACTCGGGACCATCATTAGATGCGTCTGTATCAGTTCTGTTCCACTGGCTGTTCAGAGAAGTCCAGAAAGCGTCAGCTATGCCCTTGTCGTCAAACGCCTGACCATCAAGAACGTTTACATCATTCTTAGACAGCTTAGAGGGAGCCACAGCCTCGCCCTTAGCATAGTCAAACTTGCCGTTTACCTGCAGAGTGCCGTCAGCCATCTGACCGCCGTTGAGCATTACAACGCCGTTGAAGTCGGTATCAGCGATCT
>CAYPWI010000141.1:0-6136 GCA_964414395.1 uncultured Ruminococcus sp. | reverse complement strand
CATCGACTGATACCCTCCCGAATAGGAGTTGTTCGGCATACTGTCGCCCGGCTTCGAGAGATCGACGCCGCCGACGCTTCCCATATTACCGTTAGAAAACGCGCTGCTCATTCTCGCGCCGCACGAAGGGCAGAACTCACCGTCGCCGCTTACAAGCGTTCCGCACTTGTCGCAAAATCTTTCCATAATGATAACCTCTCTGTTATTTCTGTAAACCCAAAGCTCTGTCACTTCTCGGGGGGCTTTGTTATCCACTGGCTCATTCCCGCGCCCCAGACCTCGTTAGGGCGCGTTCTGAAACCGAACTGCTTATAAAAAGGCTCCTTGCCCATTGCCGACATAAGATACAAAATTATCGTCTCTCCCGGCTCCATGGTGGACTTCATAAACTCCACCGTGCGGCGCATAAGCTCACGTCCTATGCCCCGCCGCTGATAGTCGGGGATCACCATCACGTCGGTGATGAAATTAGCGTAGCTGCCGTCGGACAGCACGCGTATCATACCGACGGCGCGTCCGTTGTCGCGAACGGTCGTTATGTGGAACGCGTTGTTCAAAGCGTTGCGCGCGATCCTTTCCGAGAGCTTGATGAAGTTTACTTCACGCCGCATCTCGAAATACTCCTCCAATGTTGGAGCCTCGTCAATATACTCTATTGCCATTTTTTGCCTTCCTGCCAGGAATTATTCGCCGTCCGAGCTGTCAGCCGAGCTGTCGGGAGCCTCGGGCAGCTTCTCCTTTTCCTCATTCGGAACAATGATCTCATTTCCGTCGGTGTCGATCGTACCCTCCATGAGCTTGTAGAAGTCGGGACCGTCAAGCGTCTCGTGCTTCAACAGATATTGTGCCGTAAGCTCCAGCTTATCACGATGAGCCGTGAGGATATCCTTTGCCTTCTCGTAGTTGGTCTCGATGATCTCGCGGATCTCCGCGTCGATCTCGGATGCAACGTTCTCGGAATAGTTCTTTCCCTGACCGTAATCACGCCCGAGGAACACCTCGTGATCCTCGCTGCCGTACAGGATCGGACCCAGCTTCTCGGAGAAGCCGTATCTCATTACCATATCACGAGCAACGCCCGTCGCGCGCTCGATATCGTTGGAAGCGCCCGTGGTGATGTCGTCCATGGTCAGCTGTTCGGCTACACGACCGCCAAGGAGCACGATGATGTCCTCTTCCATGCGCCGTTTGGTCATATGGGTGTTGTCCTTCTCGGGAAGGTGCATCGTCATACCCGCAGCCATTCCGCGCGGAACGATGGAGACCTTGTACACCTTATCCTGCGACGAGCAGTAATATGTCGTGATCGCGTGACCCGCCTCGTGATAGGCGGTGATCTTCTTGTCCTCGTCGGAGACTATGTGGCTCTTCTTCTCGGGACCCGCTACGACCTTGATCGTCGCCTCCTCGATATCCGCCTCGGTAACAGCCTTGCGGTTGTTTCTCGCAGCGAGCAGAGCCGCCTCGTTCACGAGGTTTTCCAGATCCGCGCCGGTAAAGCCGACGGTGCGCCCCGCGATACGCTTGAGGTCGACGTCGGGACCTATATTCTTGTTGCGCGTGTGGACTTTAAGGATCTCCTCGCGCCCCTTCATATCGGGATAGCTTACCACGACCTGTCTGTCGAAGCGTCCCGGACGCAGCAGAGCGGGGTCGAGAATATCACGGCGGTTGGTAGCCGCCATAACGATGATGTTTTCGTTGTCGGTGAAGCCGTCCATTTCGACGAGCAGTTGGTTCAATGTCTGCTCGCGCTCGTCGTGACCGCCGCCGAGACCCGCGCCGCGCTGTCTGCCCACCGCGTCTATCTCATCTATGAAGATGATGGACGGGGTGTGCTTCTTCGCCTGGTCGAACAGATCGCGCACTCTCGAAGCGCCCACGCCGACATACATCTCCACGAAGTCCGAACCGGAGATCGAGAAGAACGGCGCGCCCGCTTCGCCCGCGACAGCCTTCGCGAGCAGGGTCTTACCTGTTCCGGGAGGTCCTACGAGCAGTACGCCCTTGGGAACTCTCGCGCCTATCTCATGGTACTTGCCGGGATTTTTAAGATAATCCACAATCTCGACAAGCTCCTGCTTTTCCTCGTCAGCGCCCGCCACATCGTTGAAGGTGACCTTCTTCCCCGACTGCTGGCGAACGTTCGCGCGGGAAAAGGTATTCATCTTCCCGCCGCCCGTGGTCTGTCTCATCACGATGATCGTGAAGATGATCATCACGCCTACCAGGAGAAGATACGGGAGAATAGTCGTGAGAAATGTGTTGTCCGAGATCGGGATATAGTTCTCGACCAGCGGAGCGTTGGGATTTGCCTCATTATACCTTATGCGGTAGTTCACGAGCTTTCCGTCGCCGTTATATCCGCTGTTGATATCGTTTAAGAACACGTTTACATTCGGCACGGAATACGTCAGCATCTGCTGAGGATCCTTCTCCGTTCCCTTGAGGTAGTATCTCAAAGCGCCGTTGTTGAGATCCAGCTCATACGCCGACACATTCAGGTTATCGAACTCGGCGATAACATCGGAGTAGTTCTGAGTTTTTCTCCCCGAACGGCTTCCCGCCAGATTTAACATATACACCAATCCGAAGATCAGCAAGACCGCAATCAAAAAGTAAATTATAATGCCTTGAAACTTGTTTTTCTTCATTTAAACCGCCTTTCCGCTTCGGAAGCCCGAAGATCATATATTTAAAGGTATCCGCCGAAAACGGATATCGGATCAACCATGGTAGACCCCTATGTATGGGAGATTTCTGAACTTCTGGTCGCAGTCGAGCCCGTAGCCCACCACGAACAGATCGTCTATCTCATAGCCCGTGTAGTCTGCCTTGAATCCCTCCACGACGCGCCTTGAAGGCTTGTCAAGGAAGCAAGCGACCTTTACGGAACTCGGAGACAGGGTCATAAAATGCTTTTTCAGCACGGAGAGCGTCCGCGCGGTGTCGACGATATCTTCCACCAGCACCACATCGCGCCCCTTGATATCGGGAACATTGCTCACATCGAGCTTTACCTCGCCCGTGGAATTTGTCCCCGTGTAGCTCGAAGCCCTCAGAAACTCGATCTCAAGCGGACATTCCACCCGTCTTATCAGATCGGAGAAGAACACAGCCGCGCCCTTGAGAACACCTATAAACAGCGGGTTTTTACCCTCATAATCACACGTGAGCCGCGCTCCCATCTCGGCAACGCGCTCTTTTATCTGTTCCTCGGTAAAAAGAACTTTTTCGACTTCCGTCGGGATATACATACTCTGACCTCCGCTGACCAAATTTCCATTCAACGTTTATTATAACATACAATTTAAAAAAAAGCAATGAATTTTAATGAATATTTTGTGAAAAATTTATTTATTTCTGCCTTTACGCTTTCCGACCTCATTATAACCGTGAAAATTCTGATGGATCTCCTCGGTAAAGCATATCCCCTTTCGGATGGTAAAAAACCTGTCCTTACAAGGATTATACCTCGCGGAGCGCTTTTCCAGCAGCAGCGCCGCCGTTTTTATCCTCTGCGCCGACGGCTCTATCCCGCCGCTTTTCAGTATGGAACGCACCGCGCGCGCCTTTATGGGCTCGGGCAGCCTCGATATACCGATAGCGTCCCAGCCGCGCCCGCTTTTCAGCTTGTTCAGCTGTTCCCGAGCGAGGTCTTCGAGAAACTCGTTGTCCTTTCGGAGATTTCCCGTCATTCTCCCGATGACCTCGCTGAGCGCGGGATTTATCTTCTCCAGCTCGGGGATAACGTTCAGCCTTATCCTGTTGCGTGAATAATCGGTGCAGAGATTGCTCTTATCGGTGACGAACCCCTGCCCGAGGGCTTTCAGGAAAGCCTCCACGTCGGCGCGCGCACACCAAAGCAGCGGTCTGATGACCGTCAACCCCTCCGATCTCCTCACGGGAGGTATCCCGCACAGTCCCGAAGCGCCCGTGCCGCGCGTCAGATTGAACAGCACGGTCTCGGCGTTGTCCGAAGCGGTGTGCGCGGTAGCTATAACAGCGCCGTCTCCCGCCTTCTCCGTCACCTCGCGGAAGAACTCGTATCTCACACGCCGTGCCGCCTCTTCAACGCTCTCATGCTTTTCGCGAAGCGCCGAAACGTCTATCCTCGCGATCTCCAGCGGCACCGAGAGCCTTTTACACAGCTCGGCGCAGAAGCGCTCGTCCGCGTCGCTCTCTTCCCCGCGCAGGCAGTGATTTAAGTGACACGCGCGGACGCTCACGCCAAGCTCCTCTTCCAGAGCTTTAAGCGCCCTTAAAAGCGAAACGCTGTCCGCGCCGCCCGAAAGCGCCGCCGTGACGGTCCGCGCGCCGTCCGTCATGCCAAACTCGGCTATTGCCGATCTTATTTTCTCAAGAAATGACTCAATAGGCTCATTCATAAACTTTATCCGCCGTCCGGGACCTTGTATTCAATATTATAAAACCGCGTACATTCGCCCTGCCAGCCCAGATAGATCTTGCCTGTCTCACCGCGGCGGTTTTTCGCTATGATACATTCACAGACATTCTTATTCGGATCGTCCTTATCGTATTTGGAATTATTGTGGAGGAACATTACCATATCCGCGTCCTGCTCTATAGAACCCGAATCACGCAGGTCGGACAGCATGGGGTGCTTGTCGGGACGCTGCTCCGAGCTTCTCGAGAGCTGAGAAAGCGCGATTATGGGAACGTTCAGCTCCTTCGCCATGATCTTAAGGTTACGCGTGATCTCGGAAATTTCCGAAACACGGTTTCCGCCGTACTTTCCCACGGCGCTCATCAGCTGGAGATAATCTATGATCACCAGACCCACATCGGTCATACGTCTGAGCATGGACTTCACGCCCATTACGGTACGCGCGGGGGTGTCGTCGATGTAGATCTCCAGCTTTTGGAGCACCTCCGCCGCCTTCATAAGCTGCGAGAACTGATCGTCCGCGATACGCCCCGTCTGCGTCACCTCCGAGTTCACTCTTGCCTCGGAGCAGAGCATACGCGTTACGAGCTCGGTCTTTGCCATTTCAAGGCTGAACACGCATATCTGCTTGCCCTTCATTCTCTGCGCGGCGTTTACGGCGATATTCAGCGCGAACGAGGTCTTTCCCATACCGGGACGAGCCGCCAATATGATAAGCTCGGTCTTGTTTAGTCCGTGAACGCGCTTGTCAAGCTCGATAAACCCGGTGGGGATCCCCGCCATAACGGGAGTGCCGCCGTTTTGCTCGGTCTCGATCTTAAGCGCGCTGAGCGCGGACACTCTTTCGTATATAACGCCGCTGATATGCGTAAGCGCCTTGTTCTCAACGCCCGCGCCGATATCGTATATCTTCTGCTCGGCAAAATCGAGAACGGCATTTGCCGGTTCGGCGCTGTTATTGGCTGTATCGATTATTTCCTTCGACGCGAGTATCAAGCTGCGCAGCAGAAACTTTTCGGTTATTATCTGCGCGTACTTCACCGCCATGGAAACGCTCGGCACCGACTCCATAAGACCCGCAAGATACGTTTTCGCCTCGCCCGCCGTCTCAAACACGCCATGGCTTACGGCAGCGTCCGTCATGGTGACGATATCGACCTTGTTATTCGACATATACATCATCGACATTATCTCGAAGAGCTTTTGGTTCTTTTCCACATAAAAATGCTCCGCGTGAAGCGACGACGCTATAACGTCACCAAGCCTGCCCCCGTCCACCAGCACCGCGCCAAGAACGGAATTTTCCGCTTCAAGGCTGAACGGCAGATTGACGCCCGTGAGGTCATACTCCGCCATCAACCTTCCTCCTTGACGGATACGGTAAACTTCGCCTTAACGCCCGCGTAAAGCTTCGCCTCGGCGGAATAGTCGCCAAAGCCCTCGATCTTCACCGCGATGCTGATCTTCTTCTTATCCACGTCAAGACCCAGCGTCTGCTTTATAGCCGCCGCGACCTCCTTCGACGTCACCGTGCCGAACAAACGATCGTTCTGCCCCGCCTTCGCCTTGACTACCACGGACTTGCCCTCCAGCTTGGACGCTATGTCCTTCGCGTTCGCGACCTCAACATCTATTTTATGCTGAGCGCTGTCCTTCTGACCCTGTAACAGATTGAGATTTTTCGCGGTTGCCTCCTGAGCCAGACCCTTCTTTATAAGACAATTTCTG